>CANQUL010000001.1 GCA_947627015.1 uncultured Clostridia bacterium
TTTTTGGAATCGGCGGTTTTCGGGCTTTTTTTACCTCAAAACCATTCAGTTTATTTAGTCATTTCAATTTATTTGAACGTTTTCGCGTCACTCCGAGAGAAACGGCTGCGGACAAGTCCGCAGCCGTTTCTATGTGGAGGAGGAAAGAATGTAAGGGGAACTTACATTCGGATCGGTTGGTTACGACTGCGCTTTCTCGCGCTTGAAGCGGAGCATAATGGCCGCCGCACCCCAAGCGGTGAGACCTGCGGTCACGGCCCAGAACGCGTAGATGATGAGCCAGTAGTAAGCGAAAGGCAGGCTGGCCGCAGCAACGCCGTGGACGAAGCCGTTCATGATGTTGGAGTTCACGGTGGTGTAGAGAACGTGCTTCATGGCCTGACGTGCATAGTACTGCGTGGCTCCGTCCTTCGTCTTGATGCTCTGGCCGCCCTGTGCGGTGAGCTTGAGGTCGCCGCCGGCACGGATGCACTGCTCGGTGTTCATGACGCCGCCGCCGTCGTAGTCGGTGATGACAGAGCCGTTGAAGCCCCATTCCTGACGAAGCACCTTGGTGAGGAGCTGGTAGTTCCCGCCTGCCCAAGTGCAGCCGACGCGGTTGAATGCCGTCATGACTGCCATGACTGCGGGGATCTCCACTTCCTTCTTCTCGAACTGGCCGAGGGTCGCGTTGTATTCCTGAACGATGATCTTGGTCGTGCCGCGCTCTTCGATACAGGTCTGGAAGGGCTTGAGATAGATCTCACGGATGGCCTGCTCGTTGGCAAACGTTGCAACGTGGCTTCTGTGGTCTTCCTGATCGTTGAGGGCGAAGTGCTTGATGTAGGAGTAAACGCCCTTTTCGGCCGTCGCACGGGCTGCCTGAAGCGCCATCTCGCCCGACATGAAGCCGTCCTCGGAATAGTACTCGAAGTTACGGCCGGCAAACGGGGTGCGGTGGATGTTCATTGCGGGAGCATACCAACCGGAGATGATGCCCTTGTACTGGTGGCTGCCGAAGTTGGTCTCATTGGCGTGGAAGGCGTCCTCGGAGACATAGTAGCCGTGGAGACGGGAGTTCTCTCTGTTCCAGCTTGCCGCGATGTTAGCAGCGCAAGGATAGGTGATGGAGTACGGGGAGTGCGTGACGCCGCCTTCGTTGAGGCCGGAAGGACCGTCGTAGTCGATGGCACGGGGCTTGTTGATGGAAGCGGCATTCAGCGTCTGATAGCCCGCATTCTTGATGATATTTTGGATCTCCTTCATCGACATCTGGTTGATGAGCTTATCCCAGTCGCCGTTCTTGTCCAGTTCGTCGAAGTCCTTACCGCGGAAGTCGATGAGCTCGAGCTGGCCTTCCTGTTCGAATACGCCCGCCTTGGCAGCGGCATCTTTTTCGCTCATGGGGTTGAGGGAAGCGTCCGCACCGACTTTGGCGATCTGGTCGGCGGTCGCTTTGTCAACCTCGACTTCCCAGATGTAGCCGTTCTTTTCGGAGAATTGGCTGGCCTTTTTGCCGTCTTGGTTGCCGTGCGTCTTGGGGAAGGTGCCCTCCCAATCCTGACGGGTGAGGTACTTGTTGCGTTCGGTGATGTTCTGATGTCCCGCCCAGAGCGCATGATCGAACTGGTTGGTGATCTCAACGCCGATCGCGGACTTGGAGTAGGTGGTCTTGTCAACGCCGTTGTTCTCGGCATAGGTGTAGGTGTACTTGCCGACAAAGTCCTTGCTCGCGGTGCCGAGCAGACCGTCCGATGTCTTGTTGTTGTAGAGGAGGAAGTTGTTGGCAGCCTCGTGCGCATTGTGCGCCGCGGTGAGGAGATAATCGCCCGCCTCGAGAATGTACGTCTTGGCGTTCACGTCGTCATAGGAGATGAGGTCCTTCTGATTGACCTTGATCTTGACGGTCTCGGTTGCGTTTTTGGCAAGTTCGCCCGTCTTGGCAAAGCCGACGAGGGTGGCCGCCGCCTTCTCGACGTAATTGGTCTTGTCGTATGCGGTGTAGGGAGCGTTGAGGTAGACCTCGACGACTTCCTTACCGGCGACGTCGCCCGTGTTCTTTACGGTGACGGAGATCTCGATGTCCTTGTTGGCATCCATCTCGCTCATCGTGAAGTTCGTCCACTCGAAGGTCGTGTAGGAGAGGCCGTAGCCGAAGGGATACTGTACGGTGGCCGCATAGTCGTACGTTCCGACCTTTTCGGCGCCCGCCTGCTTGTCGTAGTAACGGGTCTCGTAGTACTTGTAGCCGACGTAGATGCCTTCGTCATAGAACACGCCGTTGCCGACGGTCCTTCCGCCGTTGTTGAGGTTGAAATCGCCCATGTTCTGCATGGCGGGCGAAGAGAACGCGTCATAGGCGAACGTGTCGACGAGGTGGCCGGAAGGATTGATCTTGCCGGAGAGCACGTCTGCGATGGAGTCGCAGGTGTCGCCGCCGGCGCCGGGCGCCCAGAGGACGGCCGTGATATTCTGATAGTCCTTGATCCAACCGAGCTCGAACGCGTTGTTGGTGTTGACGACGATGATGACGTTGTCGAAGTTCTCGTTGAGGTATTGGATGACGCCGAGTTCGACGCTGTCGGGTTCGAGGTAATGTTTGTCCTTGTCTTGCTCGATGCTCGTCCAGCTGCCCATGTATCTGCCGAGGTCACGGCCTTCGCCGCCCGTACGGGAGATGAAGAAGATGGGCGTGGTGCCTTGGGCTTCCGTCTTGGCAGCCTCGGGGATCTCGTTGATCGAGGCCTCATTGATGGACCAGTTTTCGGAGCCGCCGTACATGATGGCGCCGCCGCCGCGCTTTTTGCCGCTGCCCTTATAGTAATTCCAGAGCTCTTCGTTGACGGTGAAGCCCGCATTCTGCATGGCTGTTCTCATGTCCGAGGACATGGTGCTCACGCCCGAGCCCGTGCCGCCTGCAAGGAGGTCAACGGAGGATTGGGAGAAGAGGGACACTTTGCTTGCCGCTTTGAGCGGAAGGCCCTTTTCGCCCTCGGTGTTTTTGAGGAGGACAAAGCCCTCGGCGCCGCCTTCACGGGCGTACTTGAGCTCTGCGGCCTCGAGTTCGTCGATCTTGGTGAAATCGCTCTTATAATAGGTCGCGTCGACGCCATCGGTGGAGACTTCGCCCGAAGGGGTGTTCGTGCCGGCTTCGCCGAAGATGTCACGGAACACGAGATCGTATGTGGTGGTCGCAACGATGGGAAGTGCGATGGAAACGCCCCAAAGAATGGCAAGCAGGGGAACAATGATGCAGGTGAGCACTTTTGCGCTCAACTTTTTGCCTTTGGCCATAAAATACATTCTCCTTGTTATTTTTTCGGGAAAAGAGCCTGCCGCCGTGATGTGCGGCAGGCCAAAAATTCAGGACAGAATATCGGTTCCGGACCGGAGATCAACCCATCTGTGCGGGAGCACGGTCGGTGTTGTCCTCGGGCGTCCACGTGAGGTTGGAAGCCGCGTTGATCGTGATCTTGTCGACATTGAGGCCGTAGTTGATGTTATTTTCGACATAGCCGAGGCTGGTGAGCGCGATCACGTTTTCACCCTTCTTGAGGTGGATCTTGGCAGTTACGGTGCCGTAGTTGTTCATCATCCCGCCGTATGCCTCACCAAATCCCGTCATGGCATCGGCAAAGGTTTTCTCCGCAATGCCGGGGAGCGTGCCCGTGAACGAAACCTCAACATCGTTGACGGTGAGGGTCGCATATTCACCCGTGGACATATCCAGTTCAAGCGTAGTAGCCGTGTAGGGGCCTTCGCCGGAAGAGTCAATATTTGCCTGCACTGCGGTGGAAGCAGCGCGAAGAGTAAGGGTCGCGTCACACTCGTGCGAGGACTGGATGGTCCAGATGATGTTGGCATCCGCAGCCGTGAAGTAGCCTACGATCTCGATGGTATCCGCACCCTCTGCGGCACCGTACTCGGTGACTTCCTGATAGCAAGCAACGTTGTCATCATTCTCGGTCAGGGTCGCTTCTTCGGCCTCGAACGTGAAGTCCTTTGCCTCGGGGGCGGGTGCAACGCAGCCCGCGAGAGCCGCCATGCCGAACGCCATGGTGATCGCCACACCGGAGATCAGAAACTTTTTGAAATTTGTCATTGTAATTCTCCCTTCTTTTTTTATTTTTCTGACAGTAAGGCTTCCCGCGCGTGAACTACCATCACGACTCATCCACGCGCGAGTCACCTGCTATCAAATAGCCTTGATAGACAGGCTCCCCTCTCTTCTTTTGAGACGGAGAGCGCTTTTTTACGCGTTCGCCTTCTTCTGCGAAGCGAGCCACTCCCACATGTTCTTCTGCTGCGTGCAGTTTGCGGGGGTGAGGTAGGCGGCGTCCGTCACCTTGCTGTTGTCAAAGCAGGTCTTGACCGCATCGTTGAAGATGTAGATCCACGACCAGTGACCGTCGTAGGTGGTGCCGGGGGAATCGGTGCCCACGACATGCTCGTACATCGTCATGAAGATGTTCTGCGCGCCTGCCTGCATAAGACGGGTGAAGGTGGGCTTTTCGAAGGTGTTGGGAGCGACGGTACGGTCGTCGTTGGAGAGCACGAACCAGACGGCGTAGTCCTTGACCTGTGCGAGCATCTCCTCCGAGATCCGGGCGTCCACATAGGCCTCGCAGCAAGGATAGTACGCCGCGAAGTAATCGCCGTGCTTGAACATCATGTTCATGGTCATGTATCCGCCGTTGGAGCAGCCGCCGAGGTAGATGCGGTTCGTATCGATGTCGGAATTGCCGTCTACATAGGTCGTAATGGCCTTCCAGAGCGCCTCGGTGTACCAGCTCTCCTGCGGCGTGGTCGCGGAGGCGTCGGTATGGTTGTAGGTGCCGTTGCCGTCCTGGTCCATCCATGCGGTGGGCGTCTGTACGGCGAGCACATAGGCGCCTTTGAGACCGTCCTTGGTGAAGTAGTGCTGGATGTTCGTCTCGTTTTCGGTCGTGAGCGCGGTCACCTCGTTGCCGAGAAGGTCGATATCGATGTCCGTGCCTCCCTCGCCCGCGCCGTGCAGCCAGATGACGAGCGGGTTCTTGCCGCTGTCCGTCGCCGCGCCTTCGGGCGCCCAGCTTGCGCGCTGCAAGGTGATGTCCACATCCTTCCCCGTGAAGTTCTTGCCCTTATAGTTGACGGTGTCCTTCTTCCAGCTCTCGGTCTGCGGGACGATGTGCTCTGTCTCGTTGACGTTGTAGTTGGCCTTCTTCTTGGGTGCATAGACGGCGTTGCCGATCTTGACTTCCTCTGCCACGGTGACGTTGACCGTGTACTTGGTCGACCACTTGTTCATGTTCTGATACTCGAACGGGCTTGCATTGGCGCCCCACGAAGTGATCGACGCTCTCTCGAGCTCGAGGGTGACGTACTCCGTCTCTTTTTCCGACTTGACGCCCTTTTCGTCCGAACAGTAGGCATTGAGCACCTTGCGGGACGTGCCCGACGTCTTGACGGTGAAGGTATCCTTGGTGACGCCCGAGACCTTGCCGTCGAACTTGACCACGACGGCGTCGACCATCGGGCCCCATTCGTAGCCGCGGACGACGATGTTCGCGCTCTCGATCACGAGCTTTTCGCCCACGACGGTCTCCGGCGCGCACGCACCGAACGCGCATGCGCCGAGTGCGAGGGCCGCAGCAACAAAAACAGCCGCTAACTTCTTTTTCATAGCCTTTCTCCTTCCTTATTTTTTGCCGCAAACGGCCCGATCGCCGCTTGCGCATGCAATTATAAAATGAAAAAGGCAACCCGTCAATGGGGTTGCCCTAAACTTGCTTTTTTTGTCCTAAACTTTTCGAACTTGCACGGATTCCGCATGGTTACGCCAAGCTATGCGATGAGCCGGTCGGAGTCCGTCGTCTTTCGCACGGGGAATACGAGCTTTAAGAGGAATATGTTGTCCTCGCAGGAGAAATCGAGCAGACCGTCGTACTTTTTGGCGAGCAGACGGATGCTCTTGAGCCCGAAACCGTGCTCCGCGCTCTCCTCCTTGCTCGTGACGGGGAGACCGTCGTCAAAGGAGATCTTGCCCTCATAGTAATTGGAACAGGTGATAAAGACCATGCCGCCCGAGCGCTTTACGGTGAGGTCGATGACCTTTTTGCTCTCGTCCGTCAGCCGTTGCACGGCCTCGATGGCGTTGGAGAGGATGTTCCCGAAGAGGGAATAGAGGTCATAGTCGTGCATGTAGTTGAGCGCTGCGCCGTCGACCATGCAGCTGAGATGGATGCCGCGCTCGTTGCAGAGGAGCATCTTTTCGGTGAGCAGCACGTCGATGGGTTCGCAGCCCGTCAAGACCTTGGAATCATAGACGGAAATGCACTTTTCGATCTCTTCGGCCTCCTGCGGGGAGAAGGTCTGTCCGCGCAGGGTCATGATCTTGTGCTTCATGTCGTGGCACTTGATGTTGATGAGGTCGATGTTTTCCTTGGCGATCTCGTATTGCCGTCTGTCCTGCTGCCAAAGGCGTTTTATGGCCTCGAGGTCGCTCTTTAAGGCGATCTTTTCAAGCATGCCCGATTGGATCCAGAGGATGAAGAAGTTGGCGAGAATGGCAAAGCAGTAGTTGACGATGCTGAGCTGGTAGCTCATCCACCAATAGACGTTGGTGACCGAGCAGAGCAGCACGGTCACGACGAGCGTGACGAGCGAGAGCATGAGCGCACTCGGGCTGTACAGATTCTCCATCCCCTGCGCCCGTACCTTGCGCACGAAGAAGAAATAGAAGGGAATGAGGATGACCGCAAAGGAGCCGAGGTGCACGAGAAGGTCCGCCCAGCCGTAGCCGATGTACTCCCCCAGCCGCCATACGACGCCCGTGATCTCGAGAAGGGTCGCGACACGGTAGCAGAGGTTCTGGAAGGCGTACGCGCCCGCACCGAAAAAGAGAAGCACCTTGGAGGGGACCTCGAAGCTGATGCGCAGGACGGCGAGCGTCATCAGAAAGACGATCATGTACCCCACCGCTCCGACAAGTGCGGCGCCGCCGGCGAGCTCTTGCAGGCAGCAGACGGCAAACACGGCGACGAGCAGAAGGGGCACGCCGCCGAGGATCCATACCCCGAAGTAAGGCCTCCTCGGCCGATGTGCGAGAAGCATGCACTCCGCGACCAACAGCTCGACGAGGAAGGTGGGATACATATATTCCATCATGAAAAGAACATTCGCAATATCCAAAATTAACCCCCCCCCGTGTATATATTCATGAGATCTTTCAGGAATTGCTTGTGGCGCGGGTGGCTGATCTTCAAAATCTGTCCCCCTACCTCCACGTCGTAACCGCGCACCCAGTTGACAAATCGCGTGTTGACGAGGTAACAATTGTTGCAGCGCAAAAATCCGCAGCCCTCGAGCCGCTTTTCGATCTCACCGAGCGTTCCGCGCACCTCGATCACGTCGTCCACGAGGTGCAGACGGAGCTGGTGGCCCATGACCTCGATGAACATGATCTTGTTGGTCGTGACGCAGATGGCGCCGCTCGCCGTGGGGACGATGACGGTCTGCTCTGCCCGTGACCGCGCCACATTGATCGCCTTCTTGATCTTGAGGCAGAAATCGGCATAGCGGAGAGGCTTTATGATGTAGTCGAGCGCATCGACTTCATACCCCTTTTGGGCGTACTGCGACATGCGGGTGATGAACAGAAGGACGACGGCGCTGTCCTTGAAGCGGAGCTGATGGGCGGCCTCCACGCCGCTCATGCCGGGAAGGTCGATATCCATGAAAACGATGGAGTATTCGGACAATCGGTAACCGGCAAGAAACTTTTCCGCATCGGGGAAATGCTTGACTTCGAACTTCATTCCCACCTGCTGTCCGTACTGGCCGAAGTAATCGGTAAGACAGGCGGCGGCGCTGAAATCGTCGTCCACAATGGCAACTTTCATAAATTCCTCCTCTCCGGGGACAGTATACCATAGATTTAAGCGTCGCGCAAGGGGGGCGGCGAATTTATGACGTAAACTTGCAAATTCTGTCCTAAACTTAATTTGACGCAAAGAAAAACGCGGACCGAATCGGGTCCGCGCCGAGAGAAAATTTCCGCGTTTTTTTGCATTACCGGAAGACGTGCTGCAAGAAATTGTAGAGGGCGAGATGCCACGACGGAGCCTCGTGATAGACCATGGGATAGAGGTCGAAGAAGGTGTTTTCGCCCCATGTGAGACGGTCCTCGCGCGCCGTGAGCGCACGCACCGCGGTGAGGTGTTCGGCAAGCAGGAAATCGAACGATCCGCTCGTGTTGTAGAAGAGATCGATGGGATATGAGGCGAATTTTTCCGACCCCATCTCCGCAAATTCCTCCTCCGTCGTCTTACAGCCGCTGAATGCGCCGAAGCTCGCAAAGAAGTCGAGACAGCCCGTCATGACCGAATGGAACATGGTAATGGAGCCGCGGGAAAGGCCCGCAAACGCCCGATGGGAACGGGAGGCGCGGAACTCCTCTTCGGTCGGGCTCGCCGCATAGGTGGAATATGCGCCCTCCACTGCCGGCATCAGGTCGTTTCGGATCTCTTGGCGGAAGGAATATGTCAGACGGTCGGGGTCGTCCGCGCA
The DNA here is from genome assembly GCA_947627015.1 of uncultured Clostridia bacterium. Taxonomy (GTDB): domain Bacteria; phylum Bacillota; class Clostridia; order Christensenellales; family Borkfalkiaceae; genus Gallimonas. The sequence goes on from CANQUL010000001.1 coordinate 8,530, forward strand.
GTCGTTCCCGACGTACCAGGTGGGCATGACGATGAGGAGCGGACGGATGTCCCCGCGCGCGATAAGATTGTCGACAATTCGCTTGTTCTCGGGATGCCGCCCCATCCAATAGTCGGCGCCGTCCCCAGTTCCGTGGAGAAGGTACAGGATGTCGTACTCCCGCTCTTTTGTATAACCGTACGGCAAATAGAGATAGGCTTCCTTGGACACGGTACGCCCGTCCGTTGCGTAGGCCTTCGTTTGATAGGAAAATTTCCGCACCGTGCCCTCCTGCGCGCAGACAGCTTCATAGCAGCGGGGAACGGCGAGGATCTCGTGCTCCGCGGGGCCCGATTTCAGGGCGGAATGTCCAACGCCGGCGCCCCAGACGAGGCCGAACAGCGCCCCGACGAGCAAAAAGGACGTGAGCGGAACGATCGGGAGGCGGGGCTTTATGCGCTTTACGATTTGAACAGCAGTCCCCGCAATCCCCGCGGCAAGCGCGACGCAGGCGGCGATGAGCGCGTAAAAGTTTCCGCCCCAGCCCGAAAGATAAGAGCACGAATGGAAGATATATTCCCCTACCGCGGCGATCAGCCAGAGCGCCGGCAGACGGCTTCTCCAAACGACGAGCGAAAAGCATACAAAGATCAGCCAGACCGCGCCCATCGCAAGAATGGCGAGCGGCAGGGCGAGAAGAGCGGTTTGGATAAGGTGCGCAAGCGCAATAAGTAGCGTAAAAACGCACCCCATTCCCGAAATTCCATCTGAAAACGTGTGTTTCATGGTTCTCCCCGACGGCATTTTTCATCAAAGAAGGGGAGCAGAATGATCTGCTCCCCTCTGTCTGTTTAACGACGTTTTTTGCGAAGGACGACGAACGCAACGGCGGCGATCGCCGCAAGGGCGGCAGCTCCGCCCGCGACCCCGAGAACGATCGGGAGAACGGGCGCTCCGCCGTCGGAAGTTCCGTCCGGCCCGCCGTGGGCATTGCGTATGCGGCCGTTTCCGCCTGCCGGGATCTCCTCCGTCTCGACGTGGGAGACATCCCGCGAGCAGTGACGCTCTTCTTCCCCGGGAACCGAGGCGGTCGCCTTCTTTGTGACCGTCCAGTCGCTCCATTCGTGGCCGAGGGGCTCGACGGTGAGAGAGGCCTCGGTGATCTCATGGCCTTCAAGATCGGTAATGTGCCCGCATGCGCAGCGCATGTGCTCCTTGGTCCCCGCATCCGTGCACGTCGCTTTGACAGCCTCAACGCGGACATGGGTATGCTCTGCGTGCTTTGTAAGGGTGTGACCCGCGTTTGCGGAAGCCATCTCTTCGGAGAAGGTCTTGCCCGTCGTGTCCTCAAAGAGGCCGGGGAGCGAAGCGCTTCCCGAAAAGCTCTCGGGCGCCGTGACGGAGGTGAGCGCATCGCAGTCCGCAAAGAGCCCTTCGAGGTCGACCTTTTCCCCCAACGAGGAGCCGCCGAAATCGGCCGTCTCAAGCGCGGTGCAGCCGCGGAAGAGCGCGCTCATGTCCCGAACGGTCGCGCCTTGAGGAAGGCTCACGGAGGTCAGCGAGGTGCAGCCCTCGAACATGGAGTTCAGAAGTTCGGCACTTTCGGCACGGACGGTCTTCATCTCGACGGACGAGAGGGACGTGCAGTCGCGGAACATGTAGCTGAGCGTGACGGCGTTCTCGAAGGAGAGGCCCGTAAGGTCCACGGTTTCGAGCGAGGCGCAGCCGCGGAACATGCCGTTTGCCGACGCAACAGACTGCGCGGAGAAGTTCGTAAATCCGATATGGGTCAGCTTTGCGCAGCCCGCAAAGAGGTTGGAGGAATCGGCGGGAGCGAGGATGTCGCCCGGGTAGACAAAGGCGATGCGGCCGGTTCCCCCGCGGTACAGACGGATGTATGTTGCAAAGCGGACGTACGTGTCGGTGTAGCCCTCGGGTGCCGTGCGGACATAGTCGATGGACGTGAGCTCCCGGTAGTCGGGGACGTAAGTCTTCCAGCCGGCGGAGAATTCGAGCGGCGTCTCGTCGCCGTAATTCTCATCCACGGCGGGATAGTCCCCTTCCTCGACGGGTACGCCGTAGTCGACGTTGATGAATCCCACGTTGAAGGGCTTCTCATCGACGGTCTCGATGCGGACAGTGTGCTGTCTGAGGTCCAGATCCTTTACGGCATAGACGAGCGTGTTGAGGCGCGTGGGGCCGTTGAGATCGATGATGCCGTGCGGTTCGCCGTCGACGGTGACACGCGCGGATCCGAAATCGGGAGCCATATCCGAAAAGACCGCAAAGCCCGTGCCGAGGAACTCGAACTCGAAGGAGCTCGACGCCTTCTTCGCGGACAGCTTTCCGTTCGCGGCGCTCTCTTCGAACCCGTCGTTTGCGGAGAGGAAACGATCGGGTTTGACGGGTTGGGCGAGCTGCTCGTTGACGCCGGCATAGATCTCGTTGATGACGGTGAAATGACCGCCCGCGGCACTCCGGATGACGATCTTGATGAAACGGCCCTCGGTGTTTTCGAACCGGGTCATGGCATGCAGACCGTTGTAGGTCGCGGTTCCGTCAAAGACCTTGGTGTACTCCCCTACCGCGTTTTCCTTGGTAAGGTCCTCCTTGCCGATCCAGATCTCCATCTCATAGATGACGCTGTTCCCGTTGGGACGGCGCACGATGTCGACATAGTTGAAGGCCTGCGTCTTTAAGGTATCGATCACATAGGTGTGGGGCATGGGAGTGTATCCCCCTCCGCTCCACTTGGAATGGAAGAGGCTGGTGTTGTTGTCGCCGTCGATGCCGTCGACCATCAGCTGAGGATCGCTGGGACCGTCGTCATAGATCTGGCCTTTGGGTGCCTCGATGACCTTCCAGCCTTCCTTTTCCGCGGGACGGTCGATGGTCGCGTTCTTGATACTGACGAGGAATTCGGGCTGCCAACCGGGGAAGTCCTCCACGACTTTGAGCTCCTCCTCCGTCACATCGGGGCTGACGAGGTACTCCTTGGGGATAGGCACGAACGCGGTCTCACCGGGCAGAATGACACCCACATAGAGGAATCCCTGTCCGCCGAAGTTGACGACGTATGCATCGACATCGAGCAGCTCTCCCTCGGACATGGTATAGGTGTGTTGCGGGTTATTGTTATAATTGTTGGCATAATCGGTCGTGGCGATCGTGGCGTTCTCCGTGCCGTCTGCCTTTTTGAGATGGACGGTCGCGCAGTCGTCCGAACGGAGACCAAAGGTGTAACTTCCCGCCTCGGGTGCACGGAAGCGGAACTGCACATGGTAGAGCTCGAATACGCCTTGCTTGTTGAATTGCGGGACGCCCGCCGTGGTACTCGCCATGGTGGCGTCGGGTTCACGGCCGTTCACATAGCCGAGGGCTTCCTGCACGGAGGGCTTTGCCTTATGGGCCGCATTCGCTTCCTCGGTGATGTTCCACACCTCGGTGTAGGCGCCCTTGTAGGTCAAATTGAAGCGCACGTTGAGCGTGACGACGCGGCTCTTGACGCGCACCTTCACGGCAAATTCGTCGCTCTCGGTGACATCTTCGGGCGGGATGTATTCTGCCTTCGTCTTGTCGTCCGAAACCGTGATTTTTCCGTACACAGGTTGCGAAATCGAGAGAATTTCGTGCTCGACGGGACAGAGGATGTGACTTCCCGAGAAGTCGAATTCGGTGGGATGGGTGCCGTCGACTTCGTACTTTCTCGCCGTCTCGTTTCCGTCGATGCCGTTGCCCCATTCGTAGGCGACGGGATAGAAATCGGGAAGGCTGCGCAGGTACTCCCACTGCTCTGTTGTGAACTGGTCCTTGGTGACGTTTGCAAAGTAGCAACTGTTGAGCCAGTCGAAGATGTTGACGTGGTCGACGAGAGCGATGCGGTAGATGAAGTCGGCACGGGGCAGAACTTCCTCCAACTGCTTCCCGTTCTTTTCCACCATATGGGTGCAATAGGCGCTCTTTTCGTGATAGGTGTAGAAGAAATCAACAAACTTATCGCCGCCGAAGGCGTGGATGAGGTTGGCGTACAGGGAGATCATCTCGAAGTAGTCGAGGTCGGAATAGTCGTCGTATGTCGTCTTATCCCGGACGGTCAGGCTCTTTTGCAGCGTGGTGTAGGCATGGGTGAACTCGCCGTGGTCGTCGAGCCGCTCGAGGCGGTTATCCATGTTGCAGAGCATGGTGTAGATGAGCACGATGAGCATGTTGTTGCGCACCTCGCCTTCCTTGTCCTCGCGCATGCCCCAAATGGTGCCGTACGCGTTGGCGTGGATGTGGCCGAGCTCGTGGAGCGTTCCCCAGTTGCCGCCGTGCGTCATGGTGTAGTAATTCATGCAGCGCGGGAACCAATAGGTGGGTTGGGCGCAGAAGCCCGAGTTGAGCGCAACGGCCTCGCCTGCGGGAACATGCAAGTCGTAGGCCATCGTGATGTTGTAGTTATACGCTCTTCCGTTAAAGGAAGCGTTTACGGTAAAGACCGAATGCCAGAAGTAGGCGAGCTTTAAGATGTCGTCCGTGACAGCCATGTCCTTGGCGGGACCGATGAGCTGACCGTTTTCGACGTCGAGCGTCGCAATGAGCCCAGGGGCCTTTCTCAAATGATTTTCGAACTCATCGACCGTGGTCACGCCGAGGATGAAGTGCGGCGTTTCGACCGCGCCCTCGATGACGAGGTCGACGCACGAGTCGGTGGGCTTGAGGTAGAGCGGGCCGCCGTAGATGCTGCCGATGGAGTAATCGCCGTCCTCGGTGATGACGAACTCCGCTCCCATGCGGGGCACCTTCTGGTTCTGCCGCTCCCACTGGCCCTGCAGACGGATGCCGACCGATTCGAAATTCGGATCGTCCTTCTCCGCCTCTTGGATAAGGCGCGTATCCCAATAGTTGTAATACTCCTGCACGGTCGAAAATCCCGACCCGTTTTCATCGTACCCGCTGTATGCAAGGCTGTCCTGCTGATGGGTGTAGAGGGTAAGTTTTTCGTTCTTGCCGAGGCCCTTCACCTTGACGGTCGCGACCTCTCCGGCCGGGAGATAGAGCCCCGTCGTGAGCGGCGAACGGTAGGTGGGGTCGGTGACGATGTGCTTGCGGACGGCGTTGTCCTCGACGGGGATGGCCCCGTAGATGCCGTCTGCCGCGGGGTGCTTTTTGAGCTTGCCCTCCGCAGCGTCCTTCATCGCCCATTTGTTGTAATATTCCGCCTGACGGAGCAGCATGTACTTCTCGAAATTCGTGAAGTAGCGATTCTTTCCGTTGGAGGAATTGTAGCCGTCGAGACCCGCACGGGGGTACTTGGGGTCGGGCGTTGTGTTGGGGACCGTCTCCGTGTCGCCGTCGAACGTCACCTTCACCTTTTCGTACTCGGTGCGGGCTTCGTCGAGGCTCATGAGCGTGACGGTATCGTCGAGAACTTCGGGCTCCTTGCGTTTAAGTCCGCGCGCCTCGACTTCCATGATGGGCTGGCGGATGGTGACGCGCCGCTCGTTCACATCGTCGAACGATTTCCGCGAAAGTCCTTCCATGAGTTCATCGGGACGGGTGATGCCTTCCTGCTCGGGATTCTTGGGCATGGTGCCCTCTTCCGCGGTCTCACCCGCCGCAAATGCGGTCTTGGGCACCGAGACGCGAAGGAGACCTTCCGCACACGAAAAGAGGATCGTGAAGGACAGAAGGCAGCCGATGAAGGATTTGAAAACAGACTTGAAAGCGGTGATTTTTTTCATAGCAGAAAATCCCTTTGTTTTGTACGCATATCCTATCATATTCTTACCCGTTTGTCAAGGGGTGTAATCAAAATTTTTTCAAAAATTTTTTATAAATTTTTTATAAAAAAGGCGCACGTTTTTGCGTGCGCCGAAGGGACGATTTGAGGATAATCTTTCGGGTGTTTTCGGGGGCGGAAAAAGGCCTTTACGGCCGCTCGTTGAGACGGACATGCGTAGGCGTAAGGACGCCGCCGTGGGCCACGACATAGCAGTACGTCGGATCGGCATAGTCGCCCGCGCTGCCCGGATTGATGAGCGTGACGCCGTTTACGACGTCGACGGACGGTGTGTGCGTATGGCCGTAAAAAGCGGCGGAGCAGCCCAATTCACGGGCTCGCGCCGCAAGTTTTTCAAGGCCGTATTTGACGCCGTAGCGATGTCCGTGACAGCAGAACACGGACATGCCATCCACTTCGAGGGTGAGTTCCTCTTCTCCGCCCGAGAAGTCGCAGTTGCCGCGGATCAGCTTTATCTTGTCGCCGAAGCGATTCCGTGCCTCCTGCAGATCGCCGATGCCGTCGCCGAGAAAGACGGTGTAGTCGTTCTCCGCAAAGAGCGGCATGAGTTTTTCGATGTTGCGGCGCCGTCCGTGGGAATCGGACACAAGGACAAGAGTCGTCATAAGAGGGCCTCCAACTTCCGGAGCGCGCGGCCGCGGTGTGAGACGCGGTTCTTCTCCGCGTCGGTCGCCTCCGCAAAGCTCTTTTTCAGGTCGAGGGAATAGAAGAGCGGGTCGTAGCCGAATCCGTTCTCGCCGCGCTCCTCCCCGAGAATCACGCCGTGGGATTCCCCCTCCGCGGTCAGCTCTCGTCCGTCCGGAAAGACGAGTGCGATGGCACAGGCAAAGTGAGCGCTCCGGTCGGCAGCTCCCTCGAGATTTTTGAGAAGCAGGGCTCGGTTCTCCCTGTCCCCGCCGCCCGAATAGCGCGCGCTGAACACGCCCGGTGCGCCGCCGAGCGCGTGGACGCAGAGGCCGCTGTCATCGGCGATCGCGGGCATGCCCGTGGCCTTTGCGACGGCCTGCGCCTTGATGCGTGCGTTTTCGAGAAAGGTCGTCCCCGTCTCCTCGACGTCGTCCGTGAATCCCGCATCGCGGGCGGACACGATCTCATGCCCGCTCAGGATCTCCCGGATCTCAACGAGTTTGTGGGGATTGGAAGTCGCGGCGACCAGCTTCATACTTCCTCCAAGGGGACGAAGGAATACTTTTCGAGGTCAAAGAGCCCCCTGTCGAGCAGTTTGATCTTGGGGATGACGGCGAGCGAAAGGAACACGAGGGTCATGAAGGGCTCATAGCATTCTTTGACGCCCATTGCGCGAGCCTTTTCCTGAATGGCACCCGTGCGCGCGATGACTTCCCCGACGGGGGCGGAGCTCATGAGGCCTGCGATATCGAGGGGGAACACTTCCTCCGTTTCGCCGACGAGCGCCATGCCGCCGCCCGCCTCTTCGAGCAATCCGACGACGCGCGCCATGGCCTTGTCATCGTCGCCGAGGACGACGAGATTGTGGCTGTCATGTGCGACGGAGATGCCGATCGCACCGCCGCGGAAGCCGTATCCCTTGACGAGACCGAGACCGATGTTCCCCGTTGCAAAGTGGCGTTCCACCACGGCAAGTTTGCAGAAATCCGTACCCCGTGTCACAAATTCGCCTGCCTTTGCCTCGACAAAAGTCTCTCCCGTGTAGAGGCCGTAGGGCTGGATCTCCATGGCGCGGAGCTTTCCTCCCTTGCACATGATCCGGAAGTCCTCGGGCGATACGGGCTTCACCTTTACGGTGCTCTTTACGGCGTCGGGAAGGTACCGCTTCTGCGTATCGAAGAGCGCCTTGCCGTCCTCTGCAACGAGCACGCCCCGTTTGAATACGGCCGAGACGCGGAAGGACGTAAGATCGTCGACGAGCACGATATCCGCAAAGTAGCGGGGAGCGAGCGCGCCCGTGTCGCGCAGACGATAGCAATCGGCGACGTTGACGGTCGCCATGGCAACGGCATACTCCGCGGGCAGACCGCTTGCGACCAGACGGCGGAGCGCATCGTCGAGGTGCCCTCTCGTCGCAAGATCCTTGGCATTTTTGTCGTCCGAGCAGAGGATGTAGCGGCGGAAGTTGTAGCCGTCCACGGCATCCTTCGCATCCTTGATGTTATTGACCGAAGAACCGCAGCGGATCTGGACATACATGCCGCGCGCGACCTTCTCGCGGCACTCCGCCGCGGTGAGCGATTCATGGTCCGTAAGGACGCCCGCACAGCGATACGCATTGAAGGCATCACCGCCGACGCCGGGGGCATGTCCGTCAACGGGCTTTCCGAAACGGTGTGCCGCCTCGATTTTTTTGAGAACGTCCTCTTCGCCCGCGAGCACGGCGGGGAAGTTCATCATCTCCCCCAAGCCGAAGAAGAGATCGCGGCCGAGCTCGGCCTCCGTCTCCGTTCCGTCGAGGACTGCGCCGCTCGTTTCGAAGGGCGTTGCGGGCACGCAGGAGGGAAGCTGCAGATAGACGTCGAGCGGGTTGACCGATCCGTCCGGACCCTCCGCACGGATGCGCGAGAAGGCCTCTTTCATGTACTCCGCACCCTGCACGCCGCAGACGTTGACGATCTCATGCGGGTCGGCGACGATCCCCGACGTTCCGCGCGGGACCGAGAGCGAAGCAAAGGCCTCGGGCGAGAGCATGGAGCTCTCCACATGGATGTGCGCATCGATGAACCCGGGAAGTGCGATCCTCCCCGCGGCATCATAGACGCGCTTTGCCGCATACCCTTTGCCGATGCCGACAATGCGGCCCGACGCCACGGCGAGTTCGCCCTCTTCCGTCTTTCCCGTGAACACGTTGAAGATGCGGGCGTTTTTGATGACAAGATCACACATTTCGCGCTTCATGGCGCAATCGATTAAATGTTTCATGCTCCTATTATAACACAAACGCCGCCCGATTGCAAGGGCGGCGCGGGAATTTTTCCCTCTTTTTATCGTTTGTCCGCAGTGCGTACGGATCTTGCACGCATGCGGCGGGAACAAAGGTACACATAGACGAGCGTAAGGACGAGCGCGGCGCCCGCGAGCACCAGATAGGACACCCACACGGGAACGGCCGTCCCGGAGAAGGTGAGCGTACAGTCAAAGCCGCTCTTGAGGCCCTCGGCAAGCGCTGCGGGCAGGCCCTCCTCCGTCACCGCATCGATGGCGCCTCCCATGAGATGCAGGTGCAGAAGGCCGGTCCCGTACGTCCCGGGAAGGCACTTCAGGACTGTTCCGAGCCAGCCGGCGTAGCTCCCGATGGGCATGTAGGCTCCGCACAGAAATCCGTACGCCGCGGAGACGGTGGCCTGCACGGCCGTCACGCCGCCCTGTGAGCGGACAAAGTGGCAGACGATGGAGGAGAGCGCTGTCCCGAACAGAGACAGCAGGACGGTATCGAGCAACGTGAAGAGGACGTCGGTCACGCTTGCATGCCATCCGGCCACACCCATGTAGAGAAATCCCGCAAGCAGTGCGACGAGACAGATGAGAAGGGTCACGAGGAAAGTGGAGACAAAATAGGAGAGCGCCAGAACGGGACGGGAGACGGGCGAGATGCGGAAATCATCCGCCGCACCCGTCACGCGGTCCTGCACCGCGATGATGTTGGCCGTAAAGGCGATCGTGACCGCACAGACGGCGACAAGGGAGGAGACCAGCCAGCCGCTTGCAATGCTCTCGACGAGGGAATCCGAGATGGGAAAGCCCTCCACGACCGAACGGATGGAATCGCGGTACACGTCGCCGAGGAACGCGATAAAGAGGAAGAGCAGGATGAGCGGCGTAATGAGCGAAGGGAAGAATACGCTCTTGTCGCGGAAGAACACCTTGATGTTGCGGCGGACGAGGAAGAGGAGCGCGGTCATACGGTCTCTCCTTGGGAGGCTCTCCCCGTGACGGCGAGAAAGACGTCGTCCATTTTGCCCTTTACGAGCTCATAGTCCCGAAAGACGTGCGGTGAAGCGGCGATGAGAGCGGTCGCGGCCGAGCAGTTCTCCACGGAGATCAGAAAACGGTCGTCCTCCGCCCGATAGGGAACCCCGAGCTTTTTGACGTCCTCTTCGCTGACATGGTATAGCGTAATGAGGTCATGCGTGTATTTTTCTTTGAGAGCAAGCGGGGTATCGTCGGCGAGGATCTTCCCGCGGTCCAGAATGACGACGCGGTCGGCCTCCGCGGCTTCCTCCATGTAGTGCGTCGTCAGAAATACCGTGAGACCGCGCACCCGTCTCAGCCCGTCCACCGTCTGCCAGACCGAGCGTCTCGTCTGCGGATCCAGCCCCGTCGTCGGTTCGTCGAGGATGAGCACGGCGGGATCGTGCACGAGTGCACGGGCGATGTCTGCCCTTCTCCGCTGCCCGCCCGAGAGCTTGCCGACGGGACGGTTCAGGATCTCTCCGAGTTCGAAGAGACCGACGAGTTCCTTAAGTTTTTGCTCAAACGGCTTGCCCGTGATCCCATAGAGCGACGCACGAAACAGGAGATTGTCGCGCACGGAGAGCGATCGGTCGAGCACGCTCTCCTGAAAGACGACGCCGAGCATGCGTTTGGCCGCGGACGATCCGTCCATGGGACTGCCCGCAAGGAGCACGGTCCCGCTGTCCTTTTCCTCCTTTCCGCACAGGACGGAGATGGTCGTCGACTTGCCTGCGCCGTTTACGCCGAGAAAAGCGAAAAATTCGCCCTCCCCGACCGAAAAGGAAATGTCATCGACCGCCTTGACGGCGCCGTAATACTTCTTGAGATGAGAAATTTCGATGATCTTGTTCATAAAGTCTCCTTGCTTTGCGTCGCCTCCCAAAAGTGCGGACGTTCGGGGAAATAGTAGGCATAGAGCGCATAAAATTCCCGCTTTAAGGCATCGCCGATCTCCTCGTCGTCGAGGGGAGTGTCCCGCGTCTGGGCGAGCACCGCAAGACCGTAGGAGAAGACACCCATGTCGCCGTGAAAGGCACGGGCGCACGCTTCGTCCATATGATAGAGGGACATCATCTCCGCAGTGATCTCCTCGAAAAAGGGATCCTCAAACGGAACGGAAGCCCGATTCTCTCCCAAAAACAGGAAGCGGAAGAGCCCCTTTTCTTCGATCGAAAATTTTACAAAGCCCCGTCCGTATGCCTCATAGCGGCTGAGCCCCGCCGCGCTGAGATAGGCCTCGATCGCGGCATGGTACCGCCGTTTGGCCTCTTCGTAGAGTGCGATGCGCACCTCGCCTATGCTCTTGAACCGGGAATATACGGGCTGCGTGGACGAGCCGAGCGCCGCGGCGATCGCCCGAACGGAGAGCGCGCCCTCTCCCCCCCTTTGCACCACTTCCGCAGCGGCTGACAGCACTTCGCTTTTCCCGATCTTCTGTCTTTTCGCCATATATCTCCGAAAAATAACATGTATTATATAACAGATGCTACTATAACATGTCCGCCGCGTCCTGTCAAGTATTTTTTCAAAAAAAGGCCGCCGGAAAAATCCGACGGCCGAATTATGCCGAACTGCCATGGGGCAACCGAGAATTGTTTTTAGAGCGAACAACGCATACGCATGGAATTCAGGACGGCGAGGAGCATGACGCCCACGTCGCCGAATACCGCCGCCCAGAGGGGGATCAGGCCGAAGAGAGACAGCGCCATGAGCACGACCTTGAGGACAATGGAGCCGACAATGTTCTCCGTGACGATGCGGCGCGTCTTTTTCGCCCCCTTGAGGGCCTTGGGAAGAGCGGAGAGATTGTCTCCCGCAAGTACGAAATCACTCGCCTCGATGGCAGCATCGCTTCCGAGTCCCCCCATCGCCACGGCGACGTCGGACGCCGCCATGACGGGCGTGTCGTTGATCCCGTCGCCAACATAGAGAAGCGGACCGTACGCCTTGAGGGCCTCCGCCGCTTTGGGCTTCTCCTCGGGAAGCAGTGCGGCGCGGACTTCGTCGACGGGAAGTTCCTTCAGCATCGTCTCCGCACGCAGCGCGGTGTCACCCGTAAGGACCGCAATGCGTCCGATCCCGCTCTCCTTGAGCGCAACGAGCGTCTCCTTCGCCTCCGGACGCACGGCATCCGTTATGGAAATCGTTCCGATGAGCTGTCCTTCCTCCGCAACATAGAGGATAAGATCGGCACCCGTGCGCTCGTCGGCCTCCACGCCGCGCTCTCGCATGAGACGGGCGCTTCCGACGAGGATATGCTTTCCCTTGACCACGCCGGAGATACCCATGCCCGCGATCTCCTCGCACGATTGTGCTGTATAGGCTTCAAGTCCCGCAAAGGCTTCGGCAAGCGGATGCGTGGACATTGCCTCGAGGGATGCGGCGAGTTTCAGGACTTCGTCCCCGCCCGTGACCGAAGAGATGCGGAATTTCCCCTCCGTGAGCGTGCCCGTCTTGTCAAATGCGGCGACCTTGACGGCGGCGAGAAGATCAAGATGTGCGGCACCCTTGGCGAGCACGCCCGCCCGTGCCAGTGCGCCGACGCCCGAAAAGTAAGTGAGCGGGACCGAGATGATGAGCGCGCACGGACAGGAGATGACGAGGAAGTTGAGCGCGCGGCCGATCCATGTCGGAAAATCGAACGCGTTCCAGAGCGGAGGCAGGACTGCGAGGAGAAGGGCGGAAAACACGACCACGGGGGTATAGATCCGTGCAAACCGCGTGATGAACTTCTCCGGTTTCGCCTTCTTCGAAGCGGCGTTTTCGACGAGGTCGAGAATGCGCGACACGGCGCTCTCCGAAACGGGACGGAGCACCTCCGCCTTGACCGCTCCGCCCTCGTTGACACAGCCGGCAAGGATCTCCGCTCCCACGCCCGCTTCCCGGAAATACGCTTCACCCGTCAGCGACTTGGTGTCGAAAGAGGTCTCCCCCTCGAAGATGCGGCAGTCTGCGGGGACCCGATCGCCGCGGCGGAGCAGGATGCGGTCCCCCGCGCAAAGGAGAGAGGGATCGATCTCCTCCGTGCCCTCCTCCGTGATGCGGACGGCCGTGTCGCTCTGGAGCTGCATGAGTTTTTCGATGGCCCCGCGCGACGACCCGACGGCAATGCTCTGAAGGAGTTCGCCGATCTCATAGAGGAGCATGACGGCCGCACCCTCGAGGTTTTCACCGATGGCGAACGCACCGACGGCGGCCACCGTCATAAGGAAGTTTTCATCGAGCAGGACGGAGGGATGGAAACCGTCCCGGAACATGCGGGGAACGCTCAAAACGACGTTCCAAAGGACGATCCAGCCCGCGGACAGCGCCGAGGCGAGGAAGAGCGAAAAACAGAGCCACGTGTTTACGTCCATGATCTGCAGGACGAGCGCGGGGACGAAGAAGAGCGCCGAGAGCGACACGGAGAGGATCTCCTTGCAATGGCGTTCCCTCTTTTTGGGCGCGTTGGCGTCGACGATCTCCACCTCTTCGAAGTGCGAGATGCAGTCGATGCACCGATCGAGCGCCTCGGGCGTACAGTCGAGGGTGACCCGTTGGTTGATGAAGTCGGCAGAGGCCTCGGCGACCCCCTCGATCTCCATGAGTTCCTCGGACAGCTCGGCCGCGCAGTTGGCGCAGTCGAGATTGCGGATACGAATAATCTTTTTCATGGATGCTCCTTCAAATCTTACAATGGAGGTGCGCGCACGCAAGTTCCAGAACGGCCACCACATGCCCGTCGGCGAGCGAATAGGCGATGTTCTGCCCGTCCCGACGCGCCTTGACGATGCCCGCGGCCTTGAGGAGACGGAGCTGGTGCGAGACGGCGCTCTGCGTCCCCCCCACCGCTTCGACGATGTGGTAGACGCACATCTCCCCGTGCCGGAGGGCAAAGAGAATCTTGAGACGCGAGGGTTCGGAGATCGCCTTGAACGACGCCGCAACGCGCGCGATGGACTCCTCGTCGGGCATATTGCGCACGGCCTGCTCGGCGGCGCGGGCGTGTTCCTCTTCATGGTTGCATGCTTTCATAGACACCTCATTTCAATATATGAATAACTGTTCATATATTAGCACAAAAGAAAAGCGCTTGTCAAGCGTTTTTCGGAAATTTTCTATAAATTTTTGAGGGAAGTAAAGATTTTGCCCGATAGATAGGAAAGCGGACCTGCGGGGATCTCGAGGGAGAGCTCTTTGGAGAGAAGCCGCTGGCGGGTCATATGAACGCGCTTGTTTCGGACATGGTCCCCGTATTTCTCGTCTCCGACGACGGGATGGCCGACAAAAGCCAAGTGCGCGCGGATCTGATGGGTGCGGCCCGTATGCAGTGTGATCTTGAGGAGCGACATCTCGCCGCGCGCTTCGAGGACCTCGTATTCGGTCGTGATGGGGAGCGCGCGGGGTGCGGCTGCGGGAAGTACCCTGACGAGAGCCCTCTTTTCGTCCTTTTTGAGATAGGCGTGCAAAATGCCGTGCGGACGCGGCATCGCGCCGAACACGAGCGCGTGGTAGATCTTTTTGACGCGTTTTTCGGAAAACGCGGAAATGAGCACTTCACTTGCGGACATGGTATGCCCGAAGATCATCACTCCCTCGGTATTTCGGTCCAAACGGTGTAGGAAATATACGCCGTCCGGGCCGTATTTTTCTTTCAGAAACGAAAAGAGCGCTTCCGAAGAGACCCCACTCTCCTTGTCGACGACGAGCACGTTCTCGTCCTCATAGAGCGTTGTACAGACGCGGGCGGCCTCCTGCGCGGCCGTCATGTAGTACACGACTTCATCGCCTGCGGCGAGCGGACGATCGCTCTCCGCGCGCTTGCCGTTGATGCGCACGTCCCGCGACCGGAGCAGCGTGCGCAGACAGAGTGACGCCTGCGGGCAGGTCGCGTCGGTAAATTGTTTGAGGGTGGTCGGTTCTTCGACGATGTATCTTTTCACGGATGGGCCCCACGGCGAGCAGAAATGCAAGGAGAACGACGGCGAGGAGCACGAGCGTCATTGCCCCGCCGACGAGGCAGAAATAGGTGATATACGACAGGAGAAGCGCAGAGCCCGTCTGCACGGCAGCATAGAGCAGGGCGCGCCGGATACCCACTTCGCGCGCGGAAGCCGAGATGGCCGAGACGCACGGCGAGCAGGTGAGAAGGAATACCGCGAACGCAAAGGCGCTCTCCCTTCCGAACGGAAAGGTGCCGTAAAACATGGCGATGGCGCCTGCGACGTTCTCCTTGGCGATGAGGCCCGATAGCGCGGCATAGGCGATGCGCCAATCGGACATTCCCACGGGCGCAAAGAGAAAGGAGAGCCCCGAGCAGAGGTCGGCGAGCATGCTGTCCTCCGCCTCGCAGAGGGTGAAGGTCGCATCGAACGACGAGAGAAACCACGAGACGAGGAAGAAGGCGAGAACGACGGTGGATACCTTTATTATAAACTGTTTGAGCTGAAAAAGCAAGGACTTTGCCGTAAAAAGCGGGCGGGGAAATTGCAGAGGTGCAAGTTCCATGGCCAGCGGACGGGACTCCCGCTTGAGGAGAAGAGCGGTGATGACGGCAAGGGCGGCGCCCATCGCATAGAGGAGCAGTACGGCGAGAAAGGGCTCCCCGAAAAAGGAGGCAGAGAGGGTGAGAAAGACGGGAAGTTTGGCACTGCAAGGAAGGTACGGGAGGCTCAGGATCACCCGCCGCTGGACTTCCTTGTCGTCGAGACCGCGCGTCGTCGTGACTGCGGCAGCCGTACAGCCGAAACCCATCAGGAGCGAAAAGACGGCACGGCCGGAGAGCCCCACGGCGGACAGGGCCCCGTCCGCAAGCACGGCGAGCCTTGCCATGAGTCCGCTCTCTTCGAGCAGGATAAGGAAGAGTTCCAGAAGGGCGATCTGCGGCAGAAAGGAGAGCACGCTCCCCAATCCCGCGAGGAGACCGTCCCGCACGAGGCTTTTAAGGACGGGCGAGGAGATGCCCTCCGCCGCCGCTCCCAACGTCGTCCCGAAGAAGTCCTCCACACAGCCCTTGCAGAGCTCCCCCGGCATGCCCCGTCCGAAGGTCAGAAAAAAGACAAGGACGAGGAGCGCCGCAAAGATAAGGCTCCCCCACACCCCGTGCAAAAGGATGCGGTCGATGCGCGAAAGTTCTGTGCGCGCGGGCGTAAATGCCCCACCCATGTCCGAAACCGAGACTTCGGAAGGCGGTGCGTCCCGCAGTGATCCGACGGCGGACGGGAGGGACGGATCCTCCGCAAAGAGGACGGGAATGCCGAGCTTCTTCGAGAGTTCTTTGCAGTCGACCCTTCCGCCCATGCGCTCAAAGCGTCTGCGCTTGGTAAGCACGAGCATGGCGGCACGGCCATCCCCCGCGAATGCGGAGAGCAGTTCCCCCATACGGCCGAGCGCGGCGCACTCGGAAACGAAGAGGAGCGCGGCATCGCGGTGCGAACGGATATAGTCCGCCGAAAATCGCTCTTCGAGACTGCTGCCCTGTCCGTCGTACACCCCGGGAAGGTCGACGACGGAGAGCGGCGGATCGGCCGTCCCGATGCGGCCCGTGAGAGCGTCTACGGTGACGCCGTGCCAATTTCCGACGCGGGCATGTCCGTGGGTCAGGCGATTGAAGAGCGTACTCTTGCCCGCATTGGGGTTGCCCACGAGGAGGATCAGATCCCGCATATCGAAACGTCCTTTGCGAGCGCCGCGGAGATCGCGACCTTGCCTGCCTCGGTCCCGAGGACATAGGTATGCTTTAAGGGAGAGACGGAGAGCAGGACGATGCGCGCCCCCGGACGGATGCCGAGAACGCGGAGACGCGCCTGTTCGGGGGAAGAGACGGCGAGCACTTCACCCCATTCTTCCCGTTTGAGATCCCGAATGGTCATACCATAAAAAATGCGGAACGGGCGCCGATTATGCCCGTTCCGCTCCGATAATCCCCGAAAGCGATTCAGTTTTCCTCGCGGATCACGCGATTTCCCTGCAATTTCAAGGCCCCGTTCGTGAGAATGGGCGAGATGATGAGCCAGAGCGCCGCGGCCGCGATGAGCGAATACACGATGATCGCACCGATGGCGCGCGGACCTTGGAAGATCGCCGAGACGAGGTTGAAGTTGAAGATCCCGAAGAGTCCCCAGTTGATCGCTCCCGTCAGTACAAGGATATACGAGATAAGATTTGCAATGACCATTGTTTGCCTCCTAAGGCCATTGTGTGCAGTCGGAGAGAGGTTATTCGCATGGGGGCGATTTATGGGAACCATACGAAAAAAAGCGCCGCGGATCGCGGCGCTTTTCGGACGGAAGGTCAATCCTTCTTGTTCTTTTCTTTGGAGCCCTTGAGGGTGGAGAGGTCGACTTCGGCGATCTGCTCTTCCTTGGGCTTGACGAACCAGACGACGAGGATGGCGACCCCGAGGACGGCGGAGATGGCAAAGAGCACGATGGGAACAATGTTGTTCTCGAGCCACTTGCTCGTTCCCGCGATGACGTCGGACTGGTTCCGGATATAGATGACCTGATAGGCGGTCTTGGTCGTGTTGACGAGGTACGCATCCGTGACCTGCACCTGCACGATGTAGTATCCGCGGTCGGGGGGAACAAAGCTCAACGACGAGTCGGGATTCCACGCATATTTGTTATCCGATTCATCCCAACGGTCGGTCCCCTCTTCGAGTTCGGAGTTGTACTTGTCGATCTCGCGGAGGATCTTGGCCTCGCCGTCCGCCTTCTCGTCGTCGCTCTTGCGATACTGCTCGACGTATGTGTCGATGTTCTTGACGAAGTCGGAGTATTCGGGCCTTGCCTCTCCTTCGGCAAGCGCGGACTCGTTGAAGTAGTAGAGGGTGTATTCCTTTTCGTACCCGTCGAGCGCGATGATGTCGAAGTCGGTGATGGTATAGGTGCGTTCGCGTGCACCCTCGGTCTGTTCGCCCGCATCCTCGATGGAGGGCCCTTCGTAGTCGATATAGAAGTGGAATTCGGGCACGTTGGGGATGTCCCATACGTTGGAGGAGCTGAGCATGACGAGCTCGCCGTCCTCGTCGTAATACTTCATGGCGTTGCCGGCTGCATCCTGCGCAATGACGCGGAAGCGATACTCGCCGAGCTTGTCGACTTCGAAGCGAAGGTTGTTGTAACGCAACGACGTGGAGCTCGATGCACTGCTGCCCGACTGTGCCTGCGGACGATAGTAGTAGATGCTGAACCGGAGATTTCTGTAATCGGCGTAGTCGCTCTTGATGAGGTCGCGGAGGGACGGGAGGTAGAAGTACGCACCGTCGCCCGCGCTGACTTTCTCGGCCGCCGCGGTGACGGCTTCCTGATACTTGTCCCGTGCGGTCTTTCCGTTCTCGTCGGCGTTGACGATCTGATTGTCGCCCTTGCCGTTCTCGGCGGCCGCGTCGGGTTCCACTGCCGTAAGATCGGTATAGACGGGACCTTCCGCTTCGAGGTCGACCTTGATGTAGTCGAAATAATTGCTCCGGAAGTCCTCGATGTCCTTCTTTTTGCCGTCGCACGTTGTGGCTTCCTCGCCCTCTTCGGCGGGCTTGGTATGCGTTTCGTCGTCGGTCATGGCCGCATATTCCTCGGCGGTGAACTCCTTCCCGCACTTGGAGCAGACATATCCGCCCGTGTAGGAGTCGTCACCCAGTTTCTGTATGACCGAATCATTGGCGGCGTACCAGGTGAGGTACACATAGTAGTTGCTGTGCGTGCCGTCGTTGAGCAGGAAGCGGATGGAGACGTATGCCTCCTTGTCGCCCGTGTCGCTCGTGGGCATAAAGTAAGTAGTCGTACGCAGCGTGCCGTAATCCTTGCTGTTCAGCTCGGCGGGCTTGTGCCAGGTGGTGAGGTTGCCCTCTGCATCCTTGTCCTTCTTGGCCATGAAGTAGCTGCGCTCGGGCGTGATCACGTCGCGGCAGACGTCGATGGCCTCATAGGTGAGACTGAACCGCTGGCCGAGGCGGAAGGAATAGACGGCTTCGGAAAGAACGAGCACGGGAACGGCGTCGTCCTCGACACGGTCATCCGAACCGACCTTCATGGTCTGGCCGTTCAGGGACTTCATGAGGAGCTTGAAGTTCGGCTCTTCCTCGCTTCCCGATGCGGGAAGGTCGACCTCGAATGTGAGAGGCGTGCGGGGCGTGGATGCAGAGGAGGAGAGATATTCGAGATAGTAACCGCCGATGTTGGTGAACGTTCCGACCTTTTCGGCAGTGCCGTCGCCGACCTTGACACAGATGTCGAACTCGCCGGAGTTTTGGGTCGCCGCGCTCGCAAAGGAGACGGTGATGTCCTGCTCCTGCGTATAAGCTATATTGTGGATCACATCCTTGTAATCGGTGTCCTCTTCGTCATAGGAGGAATCGCGCACGGCGACGTCGAGGCCGGAAGTTTCGGCCTTTTTGAATACGAGACGGTTGGTGGAGAGCCCTTCCTTGGTGATGTTCTCCTCCGCGCTCTCGAACTTGAGTTCAATGGACGTGAAGTCGAGCGTGGGGAGCGCAAAGGACATGGAGAAGAACTTCTCCTGCCCGGGATTGGCCCATTCGCTCTCGGTCCCCTCTTCCGCCGCTTCGAACCAGCGGAGCGCGAGATCGCGGCGGTAGTGCACGAGCCCGCCGTCGGTGAAGGTGAACTGGACATAGTAATCGGTATCCGCCGAGGCGTCCGTCTCGGGTCTGTTCGTGCCGACTTCGCCGCCGATCCCTGCGGAGAAGATGGCCGTCGGCGCGTACGTTGCCGCGTTTGCGGTGAGCCTTGCGGGGGAAAGAGATGCGATCGCAAAGCTCAAAAAGACCGCAAACATTGCAATGAGAGATACGATCGTGATCGAACGAAGGTTTTTCTTGCTCATGGAAACTACTCCCAACGGGCGTGGCCGCCCGAATCGTTTTTTCGAAAATATCTTTTATATTTTACACGAAATTTTGCCTTCCGTCAAGCGGTAATACCCGTTTTCGCGGAGAAATTCAAAATTTCACATATTTTTCGAACGAGAAAGTGCGCTCTTCGGCACGCATGGCGGCCCCGATGTCGAAGGCGCGCCACGGAAGTTCCCCTTCGGGAGGCTCCGCCATAAAGCGCATGCGCTCCTTGAGGACGGGATGCGTGAAGGCGAGCGAATAGGCCCACAGGCCGAGCTTGCCCTTTTTGGCGTCGGGCCCGCCGTAGCGTTGGTCGCCGTAGAGCGGATGCGAGATGCCGGCCATCTGGACGCGGATCTGGTGCGACCGTCCCGTATGCAGACGGATGTCCGTGAGGCAGTAGCCGCCCTTTTCCTCGAGGGCCGCATAGTCGAGCACGGCGAGCTTGGCGCCGTCCGTCCCCTGCGTGGAGAGGTACACCGTGTTGTTGACGGTATTCTTTTTGAGCCAGTTGACGAGCCGTCCGCTCCGCTCCTCGGGCGTGCCGCGCACCACGGCGAAATACCGCTTGGAGAAGTCGCCCGACTTCATCTGTTCGGACAGCCGTGCCGCCGCCTTGCTCGTCTTGGCAAAGACCATGACGCCGCCCGTGGGACGGTCGAGCCGATGCACGAGCCCCAAAAAGACGTTGCCCTTCTTGTCATAGCGGACGCGGAGGTCCTCTTTGAGGAGGTCAAGAAGATTTTCGTCGCCGCTCTCATCGGGGCAACAGGCGAGATTCTGCTCCTTAACGACGACGAGGAGATGGTTGTCCTCATACAGCACAATGGGTTCATAAGTCATGGATGTAAATTCCTCCCGCACCGCAGGGAAGCGGGATGCCCTCCTCGGTCGGAAGCCCCACCTCGTACGCGTCGATCTTGCCCTCCCGCCGGATGCAGAGGGAAAGGATGTTGGAAAGCACGGCGGGTTGCAGGCCCGTCGTATAGCTGTTGATGAGAAAGAACAGGGGCATGTCCGAAAGAAGCTCGGCACAGAGGGACACGAAGGGGAAGAGTTCGGTCTCGATCTTCCACATCTCTCCGCCCGGACCCCGCCCGTAAGAAGGCGGATCCATGACGATGCCGTCGTAACGGTTGCCCCGTCTCAGTTCGCGCTGCACAAATTTTTTGCAGTCGTCGACGATGTAACGGATCCCGCTTGCGATCCCCGACAGACGGGCGTTTTCGCCCGCCCGTTCGACCATGCCCTTGGCCGCATCGACGTGCACGACCTCGGCGCCTGCCTTTGCAAGGGCGACCGTGGCGCCGCCCGTATAGGCAAAGAGGTTGAGGATGCGGGGCCTTCTGCCCGCTTGAACGGCCTGTCTGACGAGCGCCGACGTCCGTTCCCAATTGACGGCCTGCTCGGGAAACAGCCCCGTATGCTTGAAGCCCATGGGCTTGATGCGGAACCTGAGGTCCTTGTAGCCGATCTCCCAACTCTCGGGGATGGGCCGCCGGTATTCCCAATTGCCGCCGCCCTTTTCACTCCTGTGATAGACGGCCGCCAGCCCGGGATAGGAAAAGAGATCGCGCTGCGCCTTCCAGATGACCTGCGGATCGGGCCGCAGGAGAACGATCTCCCCCCACCGCTCGAGCTTATACCCGTCGCCCGTCGCAAGGACGGAATATTCGCGCCAATCTTCTGCGATCCGAATCATAACCCTATTATAACGGTTCGCCCGCACTTTGTAAAGCAAAACCTTGCCGCGGCCGTGAATTTTTTTAAGGTGGATAAAAAAACCGCCCGAACGGACGGCTTTCCCGTGCGAAATTTTTCAGCGCAGGATTTCGGTAAGAACGCGCTGTGCGTTGCGGAAGGCGATCTTTTCTGCCGTCGCAAAGCCGAACCGCGCCGTGAATTCCTCCAAAAGGCGCGGCATCTCTGCCGCATTCCCGAGATAAGGATTGGGCGGGATGCCGTCGAAGTCGCTGCCGAGGGCGAGCACGTCCGGCCCACCCATGTCCAAGATATGCCCTGCGTGGGCGAGGATCGCCGCATGCTGGTCCGCCGCGCTTTTTCCGTCGGACAGGAAATCCGCACAGAACACGAGCCCCACTGCGCCGCCGCAGTCGGCAAGCGTACGGATCTGCCCGTCGGTCAGGTTGCGGGCATGCGGATAAACGGCGGCCGCCCCCGAATGACTTGCGACAAAGGGGATGCCCGTCTTTCGGCTGTCCTCCGCGACCTCGAAAAAGAGTTTGTCGCTCCCGTGCGAGACGTCGATGAGCATGCCGAGCTCCCGCATGCGCGCCGTGACTTCCCTGCCGAAGCGGGTGAGCCCGTGCTGTGTTTCACGCTCTCTATGGCACCCATATCCGAAGGAACGCTTCCGATAATTTACAAAGTTGGGCCATCCGAGTTCGTTCGGGTCATTCCAGACGAGCGTGAGAAGGCGCACGCCGCGGCGGTAGAGCGCGTCGAGACGGTCGAGGCTCCCCTCCAGTGCTCCGCCGCCCTCCACCGTGAGAAGCGCGTGGATCCCGTCTCCGTCAAGGTCCGATGGCGAACGGACGCGCCGATACCCTTCCCGTTCGCACATTCCGTCGAATTTTTCGCAGAGGGCGACCGTCCCGCAAAAGTCGGGCTTCTCCGAAAAGGCCGCAAAACACTGCAAGAGACACCCGCCCGCGGCGAGCAGTTCGTGCGAGACCTGAAAGACGCCCTCCGTTTTCGTGAGGGCGTCGCAGTGCAGATCGATATATTTCATCGCTTGTAGAACAGCCGTACGATGCTTCCCACGATGCGCGGGAGCCGGATACAGACGATCATGTTACCTCCTCGTTGATGATGACGAGCACGGATCCGCCGCTTACCCGAAACGAAAAACTCCCGTCCTTCGTCGTGAGATTGGAGACGCCGCGCGTGGAGCCGTAACGGAGCCAAAGGTCCCCCATCGGATATTTGAGGCCGTCCGTTCCCATTATATGCGCGTCGCCGCCGAAAGGCAACAGCGAGACGGTCTGCCCTTCTTTGCAGGGAAAGGTCTGCTCTCCCGTATCGCAGAGTACGATCTGTGCGCCGTTCGTCCGAAGTACGGCAAAGACGCCCGCCTTTTTCGCCTTGTACAGGAGGTGCAGATTGCCGAGAAAGTGGTCCTCGCGACCGCCTCCGCCGCCATAGATGACGATATCCGTGGCACCCATGCCCAAAGCACGGTCTACGGCAAGCTCTCCGTCTGTCTCATTCTTCTCCGAAGGGAACCGCATGCGCGGCGCGGGGACGGGTGTCTCGGCAAGGGAATCGAAGTCGCCGAGATTTTCGTCGATGCGGACCTTGTCTTTGGCCCACGAATATGCCCCGTCGCAGCAGATGACGCAGGCCTCTTCCGCAGGGATCTTCCCTTTATACGGCTCGCCGTTCAGGAGGATGACGAATGATTTTTTCTCCCCGTTCATCCGCGGAGCCTCTCGATCGTCGCCGCCATATCGGAGGAACGAAACACGGCGCTGCCCGCGACGATGACGTTGGCGCCTGCCGCGATGACGTCCTTCACGTTCTCTTCGGTGATGCCGCCGTCCACCTCGATATCGAGATCGGGACGGCCGATCCGGATGCAGCGGTTGCGCAATGTCTCGATCTTTTTGAGCGTTTCGGGAATGAACTTCTGCCCGCCCCAACCGGGATGGACGCTCATGAGGAGCAGCATGTCCGCTTGTTCGGCCGCGGGAAAGAGCGCCTCTGCGGGCGTCTCGGGATTGATGACCGCGCTCTTTTTGATGCCGAAGGAGGCGATCCGTTCAAAGAGCGTTCCGATGTCGCATGCCTCCGCATGCACGGTGATGATGTCGGCACCCGCCGCGGCGAAATCATCGACATGGGTCTCGGGATGGAGCACCATGAGATGGCAATCGAGGGGGAGCGACGTATGCGGACGCATGGCCTTTACCGCCTGTGCGCCGAAGGTGATGGGCGGGACGAAATTTCCGTCCATCACGTCGCAGTGTACAAGGTCGGCTCCGCTCCGCTCGAGGACGGAGACCGTCTCCCCGAGCCGCGAAAAGTCGCTTGCGAGAATGGATGGTGCGATCTTGATCTTCATAAATACCTCCCTGTGAGCGGCGGGCAATGGCTTTGCGGCTACTCTTCCCGCGAAAGGTAGCTTGCTCGGAGCTGGCCGCAGGCGCCGCCGATGTCGGAGCCCATGCTTCGGCGGAGCGTGGCGGAGATGCCGCAGTCTGTGAGCGTTTTCAAAAATGCCTGCGCCGTCTCTTCCGAAGTCCCGCGAAGGTTGCGCTCCTTCACCTCGTTGAGACGGATGAGATTGACGTGGCAGGGCCTCCCCTTTAAGAGGGATGCGAGTGCATACGCATGGCCCATGTCCGCGTTTTCATCTTCGATCAGTGAATATTCAAAGAGATAGCGGCGGCCCGTCTTTTCGAAATAGAGCGTACAGGCGTCGAGGATCTCCCGGATGGAGTAGCGTGCCGCGATCGGCATGGTGCGGCGGCGTTCCTCATCCGTCGTCGCATGCAGCGAGACGGTCAGATTGAGCGGAATGCCCTCCTCCGCAAAGCGTCTCATCTCGGGCACGAGGCCGCAAGTCGAGAGACTGATGTTGCGCGCACTGATCCGGATGCCGCCCTCCGCCGTGACATTCCTCAAAAACCCGACCACATTCTCATAATTGTCGAACGGTTCGCCGCTCCCCATGAGGACAAGATTGGTGACGGCGCGGTCCTTCAGCGTTCCGCCCTCGGCACGGTTGACCGCGAGCACTTCGGAGAGGATCTCGCCTGCCGTGAGGTCGCGGATCCTTCCCCCGAGGGTTGAGGCGCAGAACTTGCACCCCATGCGGCATCCGACCTGCGTGGAGACGCACTGGGTGTTGCCGTACTGATAGTGCATCCTCACACCTTCGATGAGGTTGCCGTCCGCGAGTTCGAAGAGATACTTTTCCGTTCCGTCCGGGGATCGAAAGACCTCGCGGATCCGGACGGGCTCGTCCTCGTAGACCGCAAGCAGTTTTTCGCGCATGGGAGCGGGAATGGGCAGCTCGGAAATGCGCTTCCCCTGCATGAGGCCGAGGTAGATCTGCTCGGCACGGAATTTTTTTTCACCCATCTCCCCGACGAGCGCGGAAAGCTCGGCATGGGAGAGGTCCTGTAAAATTTGTTTCATGACCGCCTCAGTTTGGAGACATAGAAGCCTGCGCCGAATGCGGCGTCGGGCAAAAAGCAGAGCCCGAACTTGCCCCGTTCATGGGCAAGCGGACTGTCCGCTTCTTCGGGCAAAAAATCGGGATGGCGGCGAAGGAAGCGCTCCACCGCGCCGTCGTTCTCCCGCGGAAGCACCGAACAGGTGGAATAATAGAGCACGCCTCCCCGCCCGACATAGCGCGAACAGGTGTCGAGAAGAGCCTGCTGTACGGCCGTGATGTTCTCGACGTCCTCCTCCGTCTTGCGGAGCGGAAGGTCGGGATTTTCCGAAACCGTACCCAGTCCCGAACAGGGCGCATCGACGAGAACGCCGTCAAAGGCCTCCGCGAATTCGGGACGGAATTTTGTCGAATCGGCCTGCACGACATGCACGTTTTCCGCACCCATCCTGCATTTGTACTGCTCGATGAGCGCAACGCGGTGCGGGTGAAGTTCGGCCGCCGTGACCTCCTTACAGCGCTTTGCGAGAAGGACGCTCTTGCCGCCCGGTGCGGCACAGGCGTCAAGGAGGCGCTCGCAGGGCTCCACGACCGAACAGATCGCAACGCTGCCGATCGATTGGAAGGTATAGTCGCCCCGGTCATAGCCCTCGTCGCGCACAAAGCGGTCAAAGATGACCACGTCCGGGAAGGGCGTCTCGGTATGGGGAAGCAACAGATAGCGCGCGGCATCGCGTTCGAACCGCACGGTCACGCCGCGGCTCTTTGCAAGGAGAATGCGTTCCGCACGCGGTCCGTAGGCGGCTTCGAGCTCCTTGACGGCAAACAGCGGAAAGTTGCTGCGCACGGCAAGGCCCTCCGACCCCGCGGGAACGTGTACTTTGGCCTCATCGAAGGCCCTGAGGCTCGCATTGAGGAAGCCCGCCTGTGCGCCCTTCCCCAAGATCTTCGCGAGGGAAACGGCCTCATTGACAGAAACCGCGGGGGGCATGTCCGCATACAGGCGTGCAAAAATCGCAATTTTCAGGATAAGCCGGATCGCAGGCTTTGGCGGTTTTCGGACGATCGACGCGACGCACAGGTCGAGATAGCGATCGTGTTCGAGAACGCCGTAGGCATAGGAAACGGTGCGGCCGTGATTGCCGCTCCCGAGTTCCTTGAGCGCAAGTTTTAAGTGTGCTCCCTCCGAATAGACCCGCCACAAAACGCGGTATGGTTCAAGAAAGACGTTCAAATTTCATCCCCACTCTGAGTTTTCCGCCGTTCAGAAAGGCGGTATCCGCCATCCGTTTTCCGCCTGCAAGCTGCACTTCGGAGAGCCGCACCGCGCCCGTGCCGCACTTTACGACAAGACCGCGCTTGGGGGAAGCCTCCACGACCGTCCCGGCGGGGACGTCCGCATCGCATGCGGTCTCCGCGGCGAAGCAGAGATTGAGCAATATCCCGCCGCACACGCCGAACGAGCCGGGCGACGGCGACAGCCCGCGGATGAGACAACTCACCTCGCGTGCGCTTCGCGAAAAGTCGACTTCGGTCCGCGCGACCTTTTTGCAGGTGAAGCCATCGCCCTGCTTTTTCAGGACGAAATCACCCCTTGCGATCGTGTCGAGTGCCTCCGGGATCATCTCCGCGGCAAGCAGAGAAAGACGGCCCGAGAGCGTCTCCGCGGTATCCATGTCCGAGATGGGGAGCGAACGCGCGGTAAGAATGTCCCCTGTGTCGAGGCCGAGTTCGGTCCGCATGATCGTGATGCCTGTCTCGGTTTTTCCATCGAGGATCGCGCGCGGAATGGGTGCCGCCCCGCGGTAATCGGGCAACAGGCTCGCATGGATGTTCCATACTCCCATCGGGAAGAGGTCCAGAACTTCCTGCGTCAGGATCTGTCCATAGGCGCAAGTGACCATGAGGTCGGCTCCCGTTTCCCGAAGGGCGGCGAGATCCGTGCGGAGCCGTTCGGGCTGCAGAACGCGGATCCCGCGGGAGAGCGCCTCCTTTTTGACGGGCGGAGGCGTAAGGATCCCCTTGCGCCCCTGCGGACGGTCTGGCTGCGTCAAAACTGCCGAAATTTCGAACCCATGTTCATAAATCGCCAAAAGAGGCGGACAGGCAAAAGCGGGTGTACCCGCGTAGACGAGTTTCAAATTCTTCTCCTTTTATCGAAGAGGGACGGCCGCATGCCCCGCGCTTTTTGCGGAAAAGGCGCGGCCGGAAGGTCCTGCGGTCAGTCCTCGACGGTGCGGACTTTGTCTGCCTTGTCGGTATAGAGCACGCCGTCGAGATGGTCGAGTTCATGGCAGATGGCGCGGGCAAAGAAGTCGTGCGCCACGAGCGAATAGCGATCCCCGTTGCGGTCGGAAAACACCACCTTCACCTTGGAGGGACGGAGGACGTTGCCCGTCTTTCCGCGGACGGAGAGGCATCCCTCGCTGCCGTACTGCTCGCCCTTCTGCCAGACGAACACGGGGTTGATGAATTCGAAGTAGCCCTCCTCCACGTCGACGACGGCGACACGGAGCGGAACGCCCACCTGCGGGGCGGCAAGTCCGGCGCCCTCCGCGGCCTTGAGCGTCTCCTTCATGTCGTCGAGGAGCACGGCGAGCTCGCGGTCGAAGGACTTGACGGGTTCGCATTTTTTGCGGAGAACGGGGTCTCCGATCTGGACGATTTCACGGATCATGATTTCACCTCTTCAGCTGAGATTCGCGGGATTTTCTTCCACATAGACGAGGACGTTTTTGAAGTGCTCCTCCGCGCAGGCGGCGTACACATCCTTGAGGACACGGCTGTCCGCAAGCCGCATGAGCACCTGATAGCGGAACTTGTTCTGGATGCGCTTGATGGGCGAGTGCATCCGGTTGAAAAAGAGGAAGGCGTCGGGTTCGGAAGTATACAGCCTGTTCAGCTTTTCATAGACGCATTTGAGCGCGGAAAGCGTCTCCTGCTCGTCCTCCCCCGTCACCATCACACGGACGATCTTTGCAAAGGGCGGAAACATCGTCGCGGCACGCATGGAGATCTCATGGGCGTAGAAGCCCTCATAGTCGTAATTCGCCGCAAAGCGGAGGATGTAATTTTCGGGATCGTACGTCTGGAGGACGACCTCGCCGGGTTCCTGTGCCCGTCCGCTGCGCCCCGCCACCTGCGTAACGAGCTGGAAGGTCCGCTCTCCGCTCCGGAAATCCGCAAAATGCAGACTCATGTCCGCATCGAGGATGCCGACGAGCGTGACTTGAGGGAAGTCGTGCCCCTTGGCGACCATCTGCGTCCCGACGAGGATGTCGGCCTCATGCGCGGCAAACTGTTTCAGAATGCGGTGATGTCCCTCCTTGCCGCTCGTCGTGTCGACGTCCATGCGAAGGATGCGCGCCGCGGGGTACATCTTTCTGAGGTCTCCGACGACCCGTTGGGTGCCCGTTCCCACATATCCGAGGTGCTTCCCCCCGCATTCGGGACAGGCGGGCGGCATGCGGTAGCGCGCGCCGCAGTAGTGGCATTTGAGGCAGTTTTCGTCGCTGTGGTAGGTGAGCGAGACGTCGCAACTCTCGCACTTTGCGACATAGCCGCAGTCCCGGCAGATGACCGTCTGCGAATACCCCCTGCGGTTGAGGAACAGAATGGCCTGATTGCCCCGTTCGAGGCATTGAGAGAGCTTTTGGCGGAGCTCCGTCGAGAAGCCCGTGACGTTGCCCCGCCGCACCTCACGGCGCATATCGACGATGCGAACCTCGGGCATGGGTCGGGCGTTGATCCTCTCGGGCATGGAAACGAGCTCGAATTCGCCGTCCTTTGCGCGCTTGTACGTCTCGACGGACGGCGTTGCGCTCCCGAGGACGAGCTTGCAATGGTTATAGCGGGCACGGAGCAGTGCGATGTCAAAGGTATTGTAGCGCGGCGAACTCTCGGAGGAGTAACTTCCGTCGTGTTCCTCGTCGAGGACAATGATCCCCACGTTCTCGAGCGGAGCAAAGACGGCCGAACGGGCGCCGACGGCGATACGGGCCGTTCCCTCCCGAAGGCGCATCCATTCGTCGAAGCGTTCGCCCGCAGAGAGTCCGCTGTGAAGGATCGCCGCCGAACTGCCGAACCGCGCCCGGAGCTGCATGAGCATCTGCGGCGTCAGCGAGATTTCCGGGACGAGAAAGACAGCCGTCTTGCCCGCCTTGAGCGTATCGGCGATGAGGGAGAGGTAGACCTCCGTCTTTCCGCTCCCCGTCACGCCGTGGATGAGGATGACCGTCTTGTCCGTCCGGTTGACCGTTTCGACGGCGTTTTGTTGGAATGGGGTCAGGTTTTTTACGCTGTTTTGCCCCGTCTCCCCCTGATAGGGATCGCGGAAAACGCGCCGTTTTTCGCTCAGGACGATACCCTTTTCTTTGAGCGCTTTGAGCGCCCCGCCGAAGCGTTCGCGGAGCAGTGCGGAATCGGCTTCCCCCGCCTCGGCAAGGTATTCGACGAGCGCAAGCTGCGCCTTGGCACGGGGAGAGACCGGGCCGGCGTTCTCCGCAAGACGGCAGACGGTGCGATAGCGTGTGCTCACCTTGCCCGTGCGCATTTCGGCAGGCAGGAAGAGGCGGAGCGTCAGGGCCATGGGGACCCGATAGCGACTCGTGACGGCCTCCGCGAGGCAGAGCGATTCGGCGGTGAGTGCGGGGAGCGTGTCCTCTGTCCGAAGCACGCGCTTGATCTTTTCGGGCGGAACGTCGGTCGTGGGCTTGACGCGCATGACAAAGCCCGTCGTCACGCCCCTGCCGAAGGGCACGACGACGCGCATCCCGGGGCGCATTTCCTCCCCACATGCGTAATCGAAGATCTTATCGACATCGCTGTGCGCGATATCCACGATGACTTCCGCGTACATGTTCACCTTGATTTTGCCTCCGCATCCGATAAAATGCGATATGGGGTACGATTTTATGAAAAAATCGCCCCGCGAACGGGGGCGTTTTCAGTCCTTGGTGCTCTTGAACTTGCCGTTCATGACCTCGTTGCAAGCAACGACGATCTCCTTTTGCTTGCCGGGAAGTTCGGTCGCGCCCGTCGATTGCATCTGCTCGATGATCTGGCGCGTGCGCTTTGAAATGAGCACGCACAGCTCGTAGCGGGATACGGGCTCCTCTTCCGTGCCCAATTTTCTCACAAGTGCGTCCACAGACGGTTCATTGATCATATTGCTACACTCCTACTTGGTTTTTTCCTGATGGATGACGGCGGCGAGTTCGTCGGTCGCGGCCGAAAGGTCGTCGTTGACGACGGTATAGTCGAACTCCTTCGCCATGGAGAGCTCATACCCGACGCGCGCACGGCGGAGTTCGAGCTGTTCCCGGGTCTCGGAGCCACGGTGAAGAAGTCGCGCTTCGAGCGATGCGAGGTCGGGCGGCGCAATGAGAATGGTCACCACTTTGTCGCCTTCTCCTCGGGCATGGTATGCGCGTTTGACGTTCAACGCCCCCACAACGTCGATTTCGAGAAGTACCGAACGATGTGCGGCAAGCTGCTTTTCGACATAGGAACGGGGCGTCCCATAATAGTTGCCGAAGTGCTCGTCGTATTCCACGAAGGCATCCCGGCGGATGTCCTCCTCGAATGTTGCACGGTCGATGAAAAAGTAATCGATCCCCTCTCTTTCCCCCTTGCGGGGAGGGCGGGTCGTGCAGGAGACGGAGAGCGCGAGACTTGCATCCCGTTTGATGAGTTCGCGCACCAACGTGCCCTTTCCGACGCCCGACGGGCCCGAAATACAGAACAGTAAGTCTCTCATATCACTCTAAATTCTGGATCTGCTCGCGGACCTTTTCGATCTCGTTCTTCATCTCGAGCGCGAGGTTCGTCACCTCTCTGTCGCCCGATTTGGAGCAGATGGTATTGCATTCGCGGTTGAACTCCTGCACCAGAAAGTCGAGTTTGCGACCGACCTGATCGAGTGCGGCGATCTTGCGGAATTCCACGATGTGCGAGGCGAGACGGGTGAGCTCTTCGTCGATGTTGCACTTGTCCGAATAGACGGCCGCCTCCGTCAGGATACGCGTCTCGTCCACTTTGCCGCCGAGGTACTCCGTAATGCGCTCCGTGAGCTTTTTGCGATACTCCTCCGCGACCATGGGCGCCCTCTTTGCGATCGCATCGCGAAGAGCCGCGATCGTATCCATCCGCGCGAGAAGGTCCTTTTTGAGGCGTTCGCCCTCCCCGAGACGCATGGCTTTATGGGCATCGAGCGCAGCTTTGAGCGCCGATTCCAACGCCGAAAGGAGCTCGGCGTCGTCCGAAGTCCCGTCCTCGGCCTTTACCACATCGGGCAGGCGCAGAAGGTAGGACAGGGTGACGTCGTCCGGAACGGCGGGAAATTCGGCCTTGAGCGCAGCCGCCGCCCCGAGATAGGCACGGGCGGCCTCGAGATCCGCAGACAGGGCATGCGCGGTCTCACGCCGATCGGTATAGGAGACAAAGACGTCGACATGCCCCCGTGAAATGCTCTCGCGGACATGGCCGCGGATGAGCTCTTCGGACGCGAGAAAGACGCGCGGACTCTTGACGGAGAGGTCGAGATAGCGGTTGTTGACCGACTTCACCTCGACGGTGAGTTCGATCCCGCCTTCCCGGTATTCGCCCTTTCCGTATCCCGTCATGCTGTACATGAAAGCAACCCCCGTCTGCCCGCATAGAGCCTTTTCCGTGACGGAAAAAGGCTGTGCGGGAGCATTCTCATTCCATTATACCATGCGCGCGCGATGTTTGCAAGTGATTTCCGCGAATTTTTGCGCAAAAAAGGGACGGACCGCAGTCCGCCCCTCTCTGTTTCCGTCCCTTATGCGGGATCGGTCTCACTGTCGACGACAAATTCGTTGTCGTCGATATGGAACTTGACGACCTTTTTCGTCACGGTGCTCGTGAAGGTGTAGTAGGTCACTCCTCCTTCGACTGTCTTTGTATAAGAGACGACCTCGGGGTGATTGACGCCGCCTTCTCCGGGATTGTAGACCCAAAGCCGATCGCGGGAGAAAATGGTGATGCGGTTATATTTGATTTCAGCCCCATCTGCATTTTTATAATAAATCGCTCTCGTGGGTCCCCAGATCTCAATCGCATCGTTGTCGTTGAAATCATAGACGTAGACACCCTCGAAGTAGCCGGTCTCGCCGACCTCGCCTCCGTGGAAGTTGTTTCCGTCCCAAGTAAAGCTACCCGAATAGAGCAACTCGCCCGCCTTCAGGACAGCGCCGACGGATTTATCCGGCTTGAGCCAAATAAACTGATACACGATGCCGTCGACTGTCTTGATGTCCTGGCTCTCATGCTCAACGGTCACCGAAAGGGTGAAGCCGTAATCTCCGGATTCGACCGTAATCTGAAGTTTCAGCGTAGTTTCCCGATCGTTATTGAGGAATGTCACGGACGTATTCAGCTGATACCCCGCTCCAAACGCATCGCCTTCCTGCAAGCCGCTATCAACGAAGAAGAACTGATTCGCAATGCCGACCACCGCATACTTCCCACTGACGGAAAACTTGATGGATTGAGAGTTGCTGACGGCTTTCCCGTCTTTGCCGAGTTCAAACCAATTCGCGGTCCCATAGATCATAGAGCCCGCGAACGGCTCTTTCGAGATCGCGACATAGGTCAGTCCGTAATATTCGTAAACGACCGTGCCAACGCCGCGCTCCGTATCAAGTTCACCGTCCGTCCCTTCGGGCGTTTTTTCACCGATATTCGTATGCAGCTTGCCGTTCGTGTAGGTGTAAGTTCCCTGCTTGTCTACGCCGTCAAAATAGATGAGGTTGCCCTTTCCGTCGAGATAAAGACGATACGATGTACCGGAGGAAACATAATACACGCCCGCCTCCTGCTCTGCCGCAAACACATAGGTCTTGGCTGCCTCATCGAGCTGAAGGATATAGACGGCTCCGGCTTCGTCGGCATAGACGATGTCCGAAGAATCACCGAATACCTTATAGATGTATTCCTTTCCGTTCGTCTGAATGGTGTAATAGCCGTCGAGCGTCACGGTGGTATCGCCGTTCCGATAGGTTCCCGCAAGACGGGTCTCGACTACGGAGAACTTCAGGTTGTCTTCGTAATCACCGTAATAGCCCTCAAGCAGATTCTCGAGATTGCGGTTGTACGTCCACTCTTTATCTTGCCCGTTGAGCGTGAACATGAACTTGCTGCCGATGATGATGTACGTCGTGCTGACCGTCTTGCCCTTGAAGGTGAGCGTAATGGTGCCGTCGTACTCCTTGGTGGATCTCCCGTCAAGGATCGCCTTTGCGCCGTTGGCGATGTCGTAGTAGACCCCAGCCTCTTCTCCGAGTCTGATGTAGGACTCTGCGCCGACCGTAAGGTTCCCGGACGCGGAATCGTACTTCGCTTCCGTAAGCCCCGTGATGCCTTCAATCGTAATGGCGCCGTTTTCACCGACCGTATAGGACCCAACGTTCGTTGCACCGTCCTCGCTGTAATAGGTCACCTTTCCGTAACCGTCCAATACATAGAGGTCGGAATTGACATCGCCGTAGGTGCCGGCTTCGGCGCCGCGAAGGTTGAGGTCCATATCTTCCATATCGAAGGAAGCATAGAGGTCAAAGGTCTTCATCTCGCCGTCCGAAAATTCGGTATATACTGTAATGTGTTTGGGATCGCTCTCGGCGCCGTAACCGGGCAGCGTGCCGATATAGACATAGCCGTAACCCGTCACTTCGCCGTCCTCCGTAAATTCACACAACGTGTAGCCCGAATCGGTCCCGCTCATGATGATCTTCCCGAAATCGGTGTAATATTCCGTACCCTTTGCAAAGACTCCGCTCGTCTTGAGCTGGCCGAAATCCTTTGTTGTAATGGTTTGGGCCGTGAGTTCATCGTCCGCGTTATATATGAGACAGTCTCTCAGCGAGGCATTGAACGCATCGACAAAGGGAAGACACGGCGCGGGACCGTAATCCCAAATATTGTAGTCATAATCACCGGTCGTAGAAAGCGGCGTCCAGATCTTGACCGTTCCGTATCCCTCCAAAGCAAGCTGACTGTAGAGTACGGAGGAGAACTGCGTGGTCCCGAAAGAGCCCCCGATCCCCGAATACGTGAACGCACCGTCCTCGATGACGGGAGCATGTTCTCCGCGGAAAATTATCTCCGCAAAAACACCTTGACCGAAGAGGGCATCCGCTTCGATGCGCTCGATCCCGCTTCCGAACGAGACGCTCAAAATCGTACCCGTATTGATGCCGTTGGAGATAAAGGTAGAGAACGCGTAGGAGCCGACGGACTTTACGGAATCGGCAAAGGACAGGAACCGGATCGAACTGTTGTTCACGCCCGCACCGGCCGCAACACGCGTGATGCCCTCGGGCACATCATATACGATGGCCGTCCCCACATAGTCATAGAGCGTCGAACCGTCGATGACTTCACCCGCGGGATTGGCCGTAAGTTTCTTGGTAGACCACTTTGCGGCGTCGATCTTGTAGACGTCGCGTGAGCCGTCCTCCTTGTTGAAGAACACGCTGTCATAACCATAGAGGTCGCTCACGCAAACTTCGTCGTCCGTTACGATCACGGCAAGCCGGCCCATGCCGACATAGATAAGGGCATCGCCGCGATAGATGCCCTCATAGGCGACATATGTATCGCGATCTTCATCGGAAAGATTGTAGAGGCCGCCCGTAAATCCCATGGCTTGGAGGGCATTCTCGATGGCTTCCATCTTCTCCTCGTCGGTTTCGAAGTCGTTCCCTTCGACGAGTTTGTCGAGCGCACTCTGCGCCGCAAAGGTGGTCAGATCTCCCGCCGAAAGCGCGTTGCGTCCGATGGTGGGGATATCGCCCGCAAAGGAGATCTCGAACTCGCCCGACGTATCGTTCTTACGGAAGGCGCTGACGCCGATCTTGACCGTGGAGGCGGGTACCATGACCGCGATGAGCTTTGTGTTTTCAAAGGCGCTGTCCCCGATCTCCGTGGCCTCGCCGAGGTCGACGGCAATGAGGTTGGTGTCGCTGAAAGCGTGCTCGCCGATGGAGACACGGCCCTTGAGTTCGAGGATCTCGATCGACGTGTTGTTCTCGAATGCCTGCGCATCGATGACGCGGATGCCGTTCTCGATGACGACCTCCGACGCCGTGAGCGCCTTCATATCCCCGACACGGATGACGGGAGCGCCCGCGTAGGTCGAGGGAATGACCACCTTATCCGCAAAGGCATAGCCCTCTTTGGCCGTGATCATATAAGTTCCCGAGCTGCCGATGGCGCTGTACACGAAGCCGTTCTCCTCGTGCACGACGGGATTCCACTTGGCGAAGAGCCACAGTTCGCCCGTCACCTTTGCGCTGAAATCGTACGTCTGCGTGAGCGCCTCGTCGGTGTACCATCCGTCAAAGGTGTAGCCGTCGCGCGTCGGCGCCGCGGGCCGGGAGACTGTTTCCCCTTCCGCCACCGTGGAATCGGCGACCTCCGTTCCGTCGCCTTCGACAAAGTGGACGGTAAAGTTCTCCGCGACCTTGTCCCATTTGGCATGGAGCGTGAGAGATTCCCCGACCGTCTCGTCGAAAGAGAAGGGTTCGGTGCACGCCGCGTCCTTGAACCAGCCGCCGAAGGTGTACCCGTCCCGCGTCGGCGCTGTGGGCTCTGCGATCTTGCCGTTTTCGGCGATCTGCGCCTCGACGCCCGATCCGTAGGCCGAATCGAAGGACACAACGATCGTCTTGTCGCAGGCGGCAAAGGCGAGAGACGCCGTGAGCGCGGCCGCGACCGAAAGAATGAGTCCAAGTTTCTTTTTCATATTGACCTCCTGTGACGCACGGCATTGAGGATATTTTTGCATAATTTACACAATTATGCAAAAAGCGGGTTCCCGCTTTTGCCCCGGCCGGACGTCTTATTTTGTCTATTGTATCACACGCATGGGCGCGATGTCAATGATTCATGAGGCAAATTTTGATTTTTTTCAAAGAAAAAAGGATCCTTTCCTTCGAAAGAGTCCCGAACTATAAGCGCTGCTTATCGATATCGAGGAAATGTATAAATTTTACTTATGATTCGAGCATGGAGAGGAAGGTCTCCTCGTCGACGATGCGAATGCCGAGCGCCTTGGCCTTGTCGAGCTTGCTGCCCGCCTTTTCACCCGCGATGACGAGGGTCGTCTTGGCGCCGACGGAGCTTTGGCACACGCCGCCGAGGGCCTCGATGCGCTTTTGCGCTTCGGGACGGGACATGGAGGAAAGGCCTCCCGTGAGCACGACGTTTTCGCCCGCAAACGCACCGTCCGTGTTGGGCGCCCCGACATAGGGAACGACGCCTTGGGCAGAGAGACGATCGAGCTCGGCGCGGTTCTCCCCGTCGGCAAAATAGGCGAGGATGGAGCGTGCGGTCACTTCGCCCACGTTCTCGATGGCGACGAGTTCTTCGAGGGTGAGCGCCCCCACCGCCTCCACGCTGCCGAACCGGGCGAGGTCGCGCGCCGCCACGCGGCCGATCCCGCCGATGCCGATGGCATAGAGGAAGCGGTCGAGCGGGATATGTTTGCTCTTTTCGACGGCCGTGAGAAGGTTGGAGACCTTTTTGTCGCCGAAGTGTTCAAAGGAAGTCCCGTCGGCGTTCCGGAAGTCGTCACGAGTGAGACGGTAGAGGTCGGAGAAGCGCCGCACGTTGCACTTATCATAGAGGATCGTGAGCGTTGCTTCGGACATGCCCTCCACGTCCGCTGCGTTCTTACTGCAATAATGGGTCAATTTCTGCACGACGCGGGGCGGGCAATCGGGGTTGCTGCAAAAGAGATTGGCGCCCGTCTCCTTTACGGCGCTCTTGCAGAAGGGGCAGAGGGTCGGCTTTTCGACGGGAACGCTGCCCTCGACGTGCGAGACGGCACGGATGATCTCGGGAATGACCTCATTGGAGCGGCGAATGAGCACTTTGCTGCCGATCTTGACGTCCTTTCGGGTCAGGTCGCCGTAATTGTTGAGCGTCGCACGGCGCACGGTGGCGCCCGCAAGTTCGACGGGAGCGACCTCCGCGAGGGGGGTGAGCTTGCCCGTACGGCCGACTTGCCAGAACACGCGCTTGACCGTCGTCTCGGCCTCTTCGGCCTCGAATTTGTAGGCAATTGCCCACCGTGGGAACTTGTCGGTGGCACCCATGTCCGAACGGATACCCTCTTCGTTGACTTTTATGACGGCGCCGTCGGTGAGGACGTCGAGCGTCTTGCGCTCCGCTTCGATCTCGTCGATGAAGCCGAGGACCTCCTCGGGCGAGGAGGCAACCTTGAAGTAGGGAAAGACCTTGAAACCCTCGCGTTTCAGAAATTCCATGGCCTCCGTCTGCGACGAGACGGGCTGTTCGCTCATGTAGTTGATGTCATAGAAGAGGATCTCGGGGCTGCGCGACTTCGTGACGGCGGGGTCGAGATTGCGGACGGCGCCCGCGGCCGCGTTGCGCGCATTCTTGAGGGGCTCCTCGGGATGGGCAGCGTTGTACCGGTCGAGGACGGAGAGACGGATGACCGCCTCGCCGCGCACTTCGAGCGTTCCGCGGTAGGAGACGGAGAGCGGAAAACTCGGCACCGTGAGCACTTGCGCCGTGACGTCCTCCCCCTCCGTTCCGTTGCCGCGCGTGGTGGCCCGCACGAAGAGGCCGTTTTCGTAAGTAAGACAGACGGTCAGACCGTCGTACTTGTATTCCACCGTGTAAGTGGCCTTCCCCGCCTTTTCGACACGGGTGAAGAAGGCGCGCATCTCATCCTCGGAGACGGCCTTGTCGAGACTGTACAGGCGCGCGATATGGGTATGGCGGTCAAAGCCCTTGATGGGTTCGCCGCCCACGCGGCGGGTGGGCGAATCGGGCAGGCGGATCCCCGTCTCCCGTTCGAGCGACACGAGCTCGTCATAGAGGCGGTCGTATTCGCGGTCGGGCACGCTCGGATCGTCGAGCACATAGTATTCGTAAGCCCAGCGGTTGAGGATGTCGCACAGTTCGCGCATGCGGAAATTGGCGTTCATAAATTCTCCTGTTCCGTCCCGATTTTTGCGGCTCTGCCGCCGAAAGACAGGCCGAAAAGCACACATGGGGTCGGAAAACTTGCGTTGATTTCAGTCGAGCAGGATCTCGAGCGGGGCGAGGGCCGCCGCTAAATCCTTGTTCCCCACCGTGGGGAAGTGCACGGTGACGATGAGGTTCTTTTCGCTGCCGCGCATGGCGATCACCGTCCCGTCGCCGAACCGTGCATGGCGGACGCGCAGCCCCACGCGGAAGGAGGAGGTGTCTTTGCTCGCTTTCTGAGGCTGTACCGCGGGCATGCCCATGCCCGAAAAGGTCGCAGGGGGCTTTGTACTTCCGCCGAAGGAGGCGTACGAATCGCTGTGTTCCGCCTCACGGCGGACGGGCGAAGGTCTCGTCTGCGGCCGTTCATAGCCCTCTCGCCGGCCCGAGCCGCAGCCATAGCCCGAACCGTAGCCCGAGCCGTAACCGCTGCGGTCGTAATCGCCCGAGTAGCGGCGGAAGGTCGCCCGTTCGGGCAGGTCGAGCTCGCCCTTCAGTTCCTCCACGAAGCGGGAACGGGCGGACGGCTCTCTGTGGCCGTAGAGGTAGCGGCTCCGCGATCGGGTGAGCCACAGCTTCTCACGGGCACGGGTGATGGCGACGTACATGAGACGGCGTTCCTCTTCGACTCCGTTGCGCTCCTCCACCGCTCGGGAGGTGGGCATGATGTTCTCCTCGAGCCCGATGAGGAATACGCAGCGGAATTCGAGTCCCTTGACGGCATGGATGGTCGCCACGGTGACGTAGTTGCCCTCGTCCATTTCGTCGGTATCCGAGTAGAGCGTGATCTGCTGGAGGTAATCCGCGAGCTCCGCCCCCTCGTTCATGCGGACGTATTCGTCCACGGAATTCTGAAATTCATCGAGATTGGCACGCTTGGTCACGCTCTCGTCGCTGCTGTCCGCGTACTGCGCGTAGATGCCCGCGCTCTCGAGGATGTAGCGCACGAGCTCGTTGACGGGCAGGAACTGCGAGCGGACGACGAGGTCCTTGATGTACGCGCCGAATTCCTTTAATTTATTGCGAATGGCCGCGGACAGGGGGAGCATGTCTGCGGCGAGCACGGCGTCATAGAGCGTGAGGTCCTCCCGTTCGGCGTACTGCGTGAGCGTCTCGATCGTCTTGTCGCCGATGCCGCGCTTGGGCACGTTGACGATGCGAAGGAGCGCTTCGCTGTCAAAGGGATTGGAGATGAGCCGGAGATACGCGAGGATGTCCTTGATCTCCTTGCGTTCAAAGAACTTGAACCCGCCGAACACCTTGTGCGCGATGCCGTACTTTGCGAATTCCTGCTCGTAGGCGCGCGTCAGGGCGTTGATGCGCATGAGGACGGCGAAGTCCGAATAGCGGTACCCCATGCGGCAGAGTTCGGAGATGATGCGGGCGCAGTAGAGCGCTTCCCCCGTCTCGTCGTCCGCTTCGAAGTAGACGGGCTTTTCGCCGTCGGGTGCCTCCGTCCACAGTTTTTTCCCCTTGCGGTGCGTATTGTGGGAAATGGAGGCATTCGCGAGGGCGAGGATGGCCCCTGTGGAGCGATAATTGCGCTGAAGTTTGTACACCTTGGCATTCGGATAGACCCGTTCGAAGTGCAGGATATTCTCGATCTGCGCCCCCCGCCAACCGTAGATGCTCTGGTCGTCGTCGCCGACGACAAAGAGGTTTCCGTGCACGCTTGCAAGCAGCTTGATGAGGTCGAACTGCACGGCGTTGGTGTCCTGAAATTCATCGACATGGATATAGCGGAAGCGGCCGGCGAGGTATTCGCGCGCGTCCGTGTCCTCCATGAGAAGGGCACGCGCCTCGGTGAGTAGGTCGTCGAAGTCGAGCGCGTTGTAGGCCTTGAGATGAGCACAGTAGCGGCGGTATACCTTCATGGCGGCGTCGATGCCGTGCTCGTGGGAATACATCTCCGCATAGGTCTCGGGAGAGACGCCGAGCATTTTGGCGTTGGAAATGTGAAAGCGCACCGATTTCAAGAGCGCTTCTTCCTCGTAACCGAGTTCCTTGAACGTCTGCTTGATGACGGCCGAACGCTCCTGTTCGGAATAGATGGAGAAGTTGGGGGAAAGTCCCCGTCGCTCGGCATACATGCGCAAGATCTTGACGCACATGGAGTGGATGGTGCAGACCCACATGCGGCCCGTCTCGCATACCCGTTCGAGCCGTGTGCGCATTTCCGCCGCCGCCTTGTTCGTGAACGTGATGGCGAGGATGGATTCGGGCGCAACGTCCTTTTCCGAGATGAGGTATTCGATGCGCGAAGTGAGGACACGCGTCTTGCCGCTGCCCGCTCCCGCGAGCACCAAAACGGCGCCCTCGGTGTCGAGGACGGGCGCGATCTGTTCGTCATTCAAAGAATCTCTCAGCGTTTCCATACCCCATTATTATAGCACACAGCCCGGAAAATGGCAAGCGAATGGGGCGCCGCAAGCCACACATTGTCGGGGGAAACGCAAAGCCCCTGCGGGCGGCTGTTACTGTACGGGTTGCCCTTGCTTTCTCCCGCGGATTTCGAACTCGTATTCCCGCTTGAAACGTTCGAGCGCGCGAAGATATTTTTCGGAGAGCTCAAGATTGTAGCGCTGCTTTTCGGAATACGAGAGCGTTGCGTAGTAGCTCTTGTCGGTAAGCCGTCCGATGGCGTCGGAGACCTCGCCCTCCTCCAAGAGCAGCTTTTTGACGCGGAGATAGAACGCGTCGGGGAGTTCTCCCTTGATCTCGGCATCCACCTTGTCGCGGAAGTAGAGCTCGAGCTTGCTCTCGTTGATGCCCTGCTCCTTGGCATGGTCGCGCTCTTCGCCCAGCCGCCGTTCACACTCCTCCCAGAATCCCCGCTTCATTCTGCTCTTTGCCTCTTTTGCAAGTGCCTTTAAGGTTCGTTCCATAAACCGCCTCCGTTCCTGTGGATTCGACTGTTTTCGCAAAAAAAATCGCAACCCGAAGGTTGCGATTTTTTCAGTTTCTGCTTCTCTTTCTTGCTGCTTCCGACTTCTTTCTCTTTTTGACGGAGGGCTTCTCGTAGAACTCCTTTTTGCGGAGATCACCGATGATGCCGTCGCGCGAGCACTTTCTCTTGAATCTGCGGAGCGCGGACTCGAGGTTCTCGTTTTCACCGACCTTGATCGTGGACATATTCAACCCTCCTTCGCCGAAGCACTTAATGTTCATTATTATAGCAGACGCGAGGCGGTTTGTCAACCGCTTTCACCCGCGAATAGGAAAATTTTTCGGCCATTTTCGGGGATCCGACGCATTCTCTCCTCGGGGAAGGCCCGCTTTATGCCGCGGGGCCGATCTCCCCGGAGCCGGAGTCCGGTTCGGGCTCGGGTTTGTTCACGGTCACCGTGAAGGTGACGGAGGCCGAGTTCCCGCTGCCGTCCGCGATCGTGTAGACATAGGTGCCGGAAACGAGCGCGTCGCCCGCGAATACTGCGATGCCGTCGCGCGAAAATTGACCGCTCCTTGCGGACATGGTGCCCACGGAGTTGTCCGTGACGGTCAATTTATCAAAGAGATCGGAGACTGTTTTGCCCTCTTCGGCTTCATAAGTGAGCTCGTACGGCGTACCGGCCGCCGCAGCGCCGTCCACAAAGAGTTTGGGCGCCTCGAGGTCGACGAGCATGGCCCTTGCCGTCAGGCCCTCTTCGCAGGTAAATTCGGTCATCTTCCGGAGGCCTTTTTCCTCATCGCCCTCTTTCGTGACCGTCTCAAATGCGGACACGGGTACGGAAATCGCTTCGGAAATGCGGGCACAGCCGCCCGTGAGCACCTTGCCGAGGAAGAGCTTTGCGACATGCGTGCCGACGGGAAGATCGGGGAAGGATAACTTGATCCCCTTGAGCGTAAAGGCCTCGCCCGCATAGGAGACGGGTTCCGTGACAGCCTGTGCAAACGAATCCCACGCCACATAGAGCGCGTACTGCGAGCCCTTGGTGAAGATGACCGTCTTTTCGACGTCGAGCGTGACGGCCGAATAGTCGATGCCCTCCGCAGTGACCGCCGCCTGTCCCTTGATCTTTCCGCTGATCCCGACCGGTCCGAAATCGTCGGGACGGGCGGGCATATCCTCAACTTCGACGATCTCATACTCGCCGAGAAGGGAATGGAGCCGTCCGATCGTCTCGTCGCATTCTTCGCAGGTTTTGATGCAGACCTCCCGCATGCCGTCCAAACCGAGTGCTCCGTTATACACGTCGAGCATGATCTCCTCCGCGATCCCCTGCAAGTCTGTCGCAAGGATGGCGCCGATTACGTCGGACGGGGCGTCGCAGCCCTGACGGACGCTCAAACCGAGGTCGGTCCAGCATTCCTTGATCAGTTCCAGCTTGCGGGCGTCATCGTAGCCGCGGCCGAAATCGGGAAGGAAGCGGAGACTCAGCCCGGTGATGGGGTCATCCCGATCGAAGGTCGCCTTCATTTCGATCCGGACGGAATCGGTCACCAATTCGTCCCAGTCGGTAAAGTGCACCTCCCGTCCCTGTCCGTCCGTGCCGACATATTGATACCCCTTCTCCGCCTGTTCCTCATAGCTCAATTCGGTGTATTCGACAATGCCGTACCCTTCTTTCCAGATGCAGTCGTCGGGGCGGAACGTCTTTCCGTTGGCAAGATGCAGCGTGTATACCTCATACATGTGCGGATCCCCGGGAAGGCCCACGTCCCGGAAATCGAGATCGACGCTCCCCCAGCCGACAAGATCGCGGCCATTGTTTGCATAGACTTCGCCCCCGTACGTATGATAGTTGCCGATGTTAAGGGTCTCGACTTCGAAGCGGAATTCATCCGTCCCGGCATAGACGTCCGCGGGGACTTTTTTCTCCCCCGTAATGCCGTCATAGGCCGAGACGTTGCCCGCCGTCTCCATCAGAATGCCGTCTTCCGACTGCGTATAGAAGAGAATGGACGGACCGGCCCCGAGTTCATAGGATCCGCTATGGGAGCAGAACGGCGCTTTCGTGCTGAGGGAGGAGAACTGATAGCCGCGCCACCCGTCTCCCTTGCGATACATCTCCGTGATGAAGCCGTCATAAACCGACTCACCGCCCAAGGCGGGATCCGGATGGACGAGGATATTCTCGTAATAATACCGCTTCCCGGCCGAATAAATGAGGTGCTCTACCTGGTCGCTGTTGCGTCCTTCCCTTTCGTCCGAATTGACGTACCAATATTCCGCCGTCTCGTCGCCGTCCGCATCGGGATAGATGAGAAGGTCATAGGTCTCGCTTCCGTCCGACGTATCCGTCACATCGTACACATGCAGGGTATCCGTCTCGGGGATATAATTGAGAAGATAGTGATACGCGCCGATGTGGACGAACTTGTTCATGACGTTGACGGTTTGAAGCACGGTATCCCTGATTCCTTCCGCACTCTCGTGCGCTAAATCGACAGAATCCCTGCTGCTCTCGAAAAAGTCCTGCGTGGTCGTCCGCATGGTGTCGGGCGTGCCCGTAAAATGATCGTTCTCCGTGGGGATGAACGGCTCCCATTCCTCCTTGCCGTCGGACAGGGGGACGGGAACGTCGAGCGCGCACATCGCCGCCTCGGCGCCGCCGATCGTAAAGTTGAAGGAGAGGTCGGCATTTTCGAGACGGTCGACCGAGAAGGCGAGAAGATCGGCATCGGGGAGTTCGGTCACCGTCCCGGGCTGCGGTCCGGGGTCGAGTTCTCCGCCCTCGGGGTCTCTTCCTTCTTCGGGGTCTTTTCCCTCTTCGGGGCCTTTTCCCTCTTCGCCGCTGAACGGAGGAGCGGGATCGGGACCCGGACCGGGGCCCGGTGGGGTGCAGCCGGCCGGCACGATCATGAGCATTGCCAACAGGACTGTCAAAATCCGCTTCTTCATATCTTCTCCCCTCAAAGAATGGCGCTTACGTCCGCATGGATGCGCCCGAGCATCGCTTCCGCCGCCGCTTCGTCCTTTGCGCGCACGGAGAAGTACAGCTTGAGCTTGGGTTCGGTCCCCGAGGGACGCACGCAGACAAAGTTGCCGCCTTCGAGTTCATAGTATACGCAATTGCACTTGGGAATGTGCAGCGCGGTGACTGTTCCGTCCGCGGCGATGCGCACATCCTTGGAATAGTCGCGCACGGCCTCCACACGGATGCCGCCGAAGGCCTCCGCCTTGCGCGTCTTGAGGGCGTCCACCGTGGCGTTCATCTCCTTCATGGCGTTCAGTCCCTTGTATTGGATGGAGATGTTCCGGTC
Organism: uncultured Clostridia bacterium; assembly: GCA_947627015.1. Classification (GTDB taxonomy): domain Bacteria; phylum Bacillota; class Clostridia; order Christensenellales; family Borkfalkiaceae; genus Gallimonas. The sequence continues at coordinate 52,411 of CANQUL010000001.1, forward strand.
GAGCACATAGCCGTATTTTGCATAGATCTCCATGAGACGGCGGTATACGGTCTTGCCCTTCATCGTGTAATAGCAGACCATCTCCGCACAGAGCATGGAGGCGACAACGGCGTCCTTATCGCGGGCATGGGTGCCACGGAGATACCCGCAGCTCTCTTCAAAACCGAACACAAAGGTGTGTGAACCGTCCTGTTCCCATTCCTTGATCTTCTCGCCGATGAACTTGAACCCGACAGGCGTTTCGAAGAGAGCGACGCCGAAATCCTCGCAGATCGCGCGCGCCATGCCCGTGGAGACAAAGGACTTGACGACGGCGGCGTTTGCGGGGAGGGACCCCTCTTCCTTGAGACGGGTCAGGATGTAGTCGAGGAGAAGAATGCCGACCTGATTGCCCGAGAGTGCATGGAATTCCCCCTCGTCGTCCTTGACGGCCACGCCGAGACGGTCGGAGTCGGGATCGGTGCCAAACACGACGTCGGCCTTGATGCGGTTCGCGAGCTCAATGCCCATGGAGAGCGTCTCCTTGAATTCGGGATTGGGCACGGCGACCGTCGAGAAGGCGGGATCCTCCGCGGTCTGTTCCTCGACGACCGTCACATGGATGCCGAGCTTTTGAAGGATGCGCATGACCGGCACATAGCCCGAGCCGTGGACGGGAGTGTAGACGAGTTTCAGATCCTTCCCGCACGCCTTTACGGCTTCCTCCGAGAGCGTGAGCTTGGAGAGTTCCTCGATGTAATCGTCATCGACGCTTGCGGGCACGGGTACGATGAGCGGACTCTCTTCGTCGCCCGTGACGGAGAGATAGTCGGTGATCTTCTCGATGAATCCGACCACGACGTCGGTCGCCTCGGGAGACATCTGGGCGCCGTCCTCGCCGTAGACCTTGTAACCGTTGTATTGCTTGGGATTGTGCGAAGCAGTGATCATGATCCCGCAGATCGCGTTCAGCCTTCTCACGGCATACGAGAGCATGGGAACGGGGTGCACGCGTTCGAAGAGGTAGGCTTTGATGCCGTTCTTTGCGAGCACGCCCGCGGCCGCACGCGCGAACCGGGCAGATCCGAAACGGGTATCGTAAGAGATGACCACGCCGCGCTCCTTGGCCTCCGCAGGCAGAGTGCCGATGTATTCGGAGAGCCCCTGCGTGGCACGGCGGACGGTGTAGACGTTCATCATGTTGATGCCGCATCCGATGATACCGCGCATACCCGCCGTCCCGAAGGCGAGTTCGCCGCCGAAACGGTACTCGATCTCCTTTTCGTCGGTGAGCGCCGCAAGTTCCGCCCGATCCTCCGCGGAGAGACGGGAGTCGTTCAACCAGCTCTCGTAAAGTTGCTTGTAGTTCATGGTTTTACCTCCGAAAATGCTTTATTTTCCGACCCCATATCGATATTTCGGTATGAAAGGCAATTATTCTGTACGCATCGCGGCCGATTCGGGCTCCACGATGGTATTCCGGTCAAGGAAGTACTTGGTCCCCTCCGTCTCGTAGTAGTTGACGTACTGCATGGCGATGAGGAAGAGGAAGGAGAGCGGAATGGTGATGAGCAGGCCGCTCCCCGCCGTAAAGAGCGCGAATCCCACGTTGACAAAGACGATGAGATAGCAGGCGATGAGGAATCCGCCGAAGCGGGAGATCGCGCCTTTTTGCATGTGTGCGCCGTATTTGAATGCACCGATCACGGACATGCCCCCCACCACCATGGCGGGCATCCAACCCGAGATGAAGGAGAGCTTAAAGGCCTGCAATATGATCATGGCCGTCACGGTGAGTGCGATCGAGAGAATGACGGTCGCAACGCCCCACGCGGGGAGCAGCGACGGAAGGTAAAAGAAAAGGAACCAGCAGGCGAGCGCGCCCAAGAGGTCATAGACAAAGGCGAGCGGAACATACAGGAGCTCATAGAGCGAGGCCCGCGCGATGTTGCGGAAAAATGCTGCGCCGAACTGCGTCCGCGAGCAGGTGGCCATCTTGTCGTTGACGATGCTTCCGACGGCAAAGTGCGCGATACCGTTCAAAAACCGCTTGAAAAGGTACATCACGGCAACGCCGATGACCGAGCCGATGATCGAGCCCATGTTCGCCGCGAGCAGGCCGAGGAATTCGCCGAACACCGTATGAAAGACGGACTGGAATTCGGTGAGCGCCGCGGGATCGCCCTGCATGAGCGCATCCGTGAGCGCCCGGAAGAAGTCATCGAAGAGACCCGTCAGATTCGAGAGTTCCGGGCTGTTCATGACAAAGGACAGGCCGCTCCAAAGAATGAGGTAAGTGAGGCTGTAAAAGAGGACCCCCGTGACAATGCGGTACAAGAGCAGTTTGAACACATTGGAAAAGAGGTCGCACGTCAGATGAACGGTATGCTTGAAACGCATGGATCAATACTCCTTATAACTGCGAAGCTCGTCCTCGCGGTCGAGCTTGTCGGTCTCGAAATAGAGGGTCTCCATCCGGATGAAGAACCCGAGGTAGGCCGCGGCGATCGCGATGACGGCAACGATGCGGAAGACGGATTCGGGCAAAAAGCAGGTGGCGGCAACGACAAGCAGCACGCAGAGATAGGTGATGCTGTAAGAGAGGACAAGCCGCCATCTCACTCCCATCACGAGGCGATACGAATAGAGGAAGGCGTTGTAGGGCCCGAAGCCCGTCATCTGTCTGCACGGGAGCCACAGATAGAACACGGTGGCGACATAGAGAAGGGCAAACACAAAGACGAGGCCCGCGACCGTCATGAGGATATAGACGGCGACGGAGGACTCGAATTCCGCGATCACAAAGAGCAGCGCAGACAGGAGCAACGCCCATGCCTCGAAGATGAACGTGTAGAGGAAGGTCACGGCGAGCGCGGACGGAAAGATGTTCAGAAATCCCGACAGGATCCCGGAAAAAGAGCGCTTCCCGATCCGCATGTGCTTTTCGACGAACGCAAGCATGAGCGCGGAGCAGACGGCAAGGAAGAGAAAGGCGAGGACGGAGTAGATGCCGCCCAACCACGAATCGAACCGCACAAAGCTGAGCGCGCCGAAATAGTCGGCAAAGCCGAGGCGCGGGTCTCCCGAAAAGAAACCCGTCGCAAAGGTCCGGATCGCCGTAAAGTCGAGCGACAGCGCCATAAAGACGGCTGGCATGACGGAAAACGGCAGTACGAACCAGATATTCTTCATGATATACTTCCAATTGTCGAACAGATGCTGCATGGATCACCTCGCCGCGGGCGGCTTTCTCCCGTATCGGTTATCCTTATTATATAACAAAATGCGGGCGCTGTAAAGTATTTTTTCGAAAAAACCGCCGTTTCCGTATCCCAAGTCGCTTTTTTGCTCCCAAAATTGCCGAAGCGGCCCGCCGTGCGATGCACGGCGGGCCGCTTCGGGACAAAAGGATCAATATGCCTTGCGATAGAGTTCGAGAAGGACGGCGGGAGAGACCTCGCGCGGATTCCCGCCCGTGCAGACGTCGGCGTAAGCGTCCTCGGAGAGCATGGAAAGCGCACGTTCGGGGATCCCGATGTCGCGGAGGTGCTGCGGAATGCCGAGATCGAGCGAGAGCTTGCGGACAGCCTCCACAGCCGCTTTTGCAGCCTCATCTTCGGACATGCCCCCTATCTCCACGCCCATCGCCTTTGCGATCATGCCGTATTTTTTCTTCGCCGCGGGAAGGTTGTACTCCATCACGATGGGAAGCAGCAGGGCATTGGCGACGCCGTGCGCGATGTCGAACCGTGCGCCGAGCGGGTGAGCCATGGAGTGCACGCAGCCGAGCCCGACGTTGGAGAAAGCCATACCGGCAACGTACTGCGCGAGGGCCATGTTCTCACGCGCCTGCATGTTCTTGCCGTCGCGCGTCGCCGTACGGAGGTTGGCGGAAATGAGCTCGATGGCCTTGAGCTCAAGCAGGTCGGAGAACTCCCACGCGCCCTTGGTGATGTACCCTTCGATGGCGTGCGTCAGGGCATCCATGCCCGTTGCCGCAGTGAGACCCGCGGGCATGGTAGCCATGAGTTCGGCGTCAACGATGGACAGAACGGGAATGTCGTTGGGGTCCACGCAGACCATTTTACGGCCGGACGCCTCGTCGGTGATCACATAGTTGATGGTCACTTCGGCCGCCGTCCCTGCCGTCGTGGGAAGGGCGATGACGGGGATCGACTTGTGCTTGGTCGGGGCCGTTCCCTCGAGGGAAATGACGTCGGCGTATTCGGGATTGGCGATGATGATGCCGATCGCCTTGGCGGTATCCATGCACGAGCCGCCGCCGACCGCGATGAGGAAATCGGCTCCGCTCGCACGGAAGGCCGCGACGCCTGCCTTTACGTTGGCCACAGTCGGGTTGGCCTTAAAGTCGGTGAAGGTCTCATAAGGGACGCCAATCTCACGCTCCACAAGCGCCACAACGCCGAACTTTACGAGGTCCTTGTCGGCCACGAGGAGCGCCTTGCGGAATCCCCTCTTGGCGATCTCTTCGCCGAGGACGGTGCGCGCACCGCTGCCGAAATAAGAAGTTTCGTTGAGAATAAATCTGTTTGCCATAATTTGCCTCCTGATATCCTAATTATACACCCGTCCGCACCGTTTGTAAAGAGATTGAGGGAAAAAATTTTCCCCTTTCGTCTGCCGCCGCGGGGCGAAGGGTCAAAAAATATCCACCCCCGAAAGGGTGGATATTTCTCAAAGATTATTCATCTTTTTCGGCGGGAGCCTCGGCCTCTTGGGTCTCGGTTTCCTCGGCGGGAGCCTCGGCTGCTTCCTCGGTCTCTTGTGCTTCTACCTCCTCAACGGGAGCCTCTTCGGCTGCTTCGGCAGGAGCTTCTTCGGCTGCTTCGGCAGGAGCCTCTTCAGCTTCCTCGACAGGAGCCTCTTCAGCTTCCTCGACAGGAGCCTCTTCGACTTCCTCGGCGGGAGCCTCTTCGACAGGAGCTTCGGCCTCGGCGGGCGTCTCTACGGCTTCCTCGTCCTCGATCGCCTCTTCGGTGTCCTCGGCTTCGGGCTCATTCTCGGAGCCGCTGTAAGACTCGATCTCGACTTCGGGAAGGGCGGGAGCATTTTCGATGACGTCGGAGGCATCCATATTCCAGAATACGGGTGCGGGAACCTGCTTCTCCTTGATCTGGCCCTCGGAGATGAGCTGCTCGTTGGACTTGTAAGGAAGCGTGTAATCCGTCGTCGGGAGTTCACCCTGTGTAAGCCCGAGCTTCTGCATCACAAGGTCGATGATCGCCTTGGCGTACTTCGCGGTACGCGCGTTGCGGATCTTGAGCTTGGTAGGAACGTCGGCGTATTTCTTCGTCTTGGAGACATCCTTGGCGTGGTAGCGAGCGTCGACTTCCTTCGGATCGATCGCGAAGTACAGGAACAGCGACTTGCCCTTGAACTGGAACTTGGCGATCTTGTTACGTCCCTTGTTGAAGGTATCGTACTTCCAGCTGACGCGGGAACGAACGTACTTGTAGGACAGGATGTAGTTCTTGAGTTCGGAGTAGAGCTTCTGGAGCTCGCTCTCGGCCTGCGTGAGACGTGCGGTGAAGCTCCTGTCGAGAATGGTCATGACTTCGTCTTCCGGAGCAATGACCTCCTCTTCCTCGGCCGGCCGGTCGAGGCCTGCCGCCGCAAGCAGATCCGCAGCGGGCTTGGGCTCCTCTTCGCTCTCTTCGACCGCGGGCTCTTCCTCGGCCGCTTCTTCCGTAGGCGCCGCGGCGATCGCTGCGACGGGCTCTTCTTCGGTTGCTTCTTCCACAGCTTCCTCGGCGGGCTCTTCGGCAATCTCTTCGGCTGCTTCCTCGACGGCCTCTTCTTCGGTTGCTTCTTCGGTTGCTTCTTCCGCAACCTCTTCGACGGGCTCTTCGGCAGTCTCTTCGACGGTCTCCTCTTGCTTGGTTTCCGTCGGCGTCTCTTCGGCAGTCTCTTCCTTCGCCTCTTCTTCGGCCTTCTCTTCCTTCGCGAGCTTGATGCGGGCGATCAGGATGATGACGACGATGAGAGCGATGAGAAGGAGCACCGCGACGACGATGAGGAGGATGAGCAGCCACATCGGCATGCCGAACATCTCTTGCTCAAAGAATCCGAGGGTCTTGTGTCCGACGATGAGGAAGTCGGAGAAGTCCCCGATGGTGAGCGTGATCTTGCCTCCCTCTGCGGCCGCATCCGTCGTGATATACGTTCCGTTGTGGATGTGGACCACGGTCATGGTGCCGGCGAGCTTGGGCAGGGTGTTGATGGTGATGGTGAACGTCACGCCCTGCGGAACGGGGACGGTCGCGCCGCTCTCGTCGACGAGCTTGATGTCGTACGAGAAGTTGCTCGGATTGACCTTTTCGCCCTTGAAGAGCGCTTCGAGCTTGGCCTTGTCGACCGTGAAGTTCTCGTTCTTGGTGATGACAACGTGGTAGTCCTTGGAAAGGCTGCCGTTCTTGAGGGTGACGACAACGTCGCTGCCGAGTTTTCCGACTTCGGCGTCTGCATCGTACACATTGGGCGTAATCGTCCAAGACTGCGTGAAGGTTGCAACCGTCTTTTCGGTGTTGAGCGTACCGCCGGCAAGCATATAGTTGTCGATGTATTCGCTCTTGAGGGTGAAGGTAGCAGTTGCGGTGAGAGTCTTTCCGGCTTCCTTGGACGTATTGCCGGTCACATTCATCGTCACGTAGTCCTTACACGAGTCGGGCGTGATGGCAGGAGTCGGCGTGATGGTCTGTTCCTTCCCGTTGTCCGTGAAGGTCGTCGGGGTCCACGTCACCGAGATGGTGATAGTCGCCTTTGCGACGGTGAACTCTTTTCCATTGAAGTCGACGGGCAGGTTGTTAAGTTTCGTGCCTGCGGCCGTAAGCGCAGCCTCATCGGGCGTGACCTTTACGGTGTACGTCCCGGCGTTCTTGACCTCGATCGTCGCCTGATCGTTCACGGTGAGCTTGAGGAAGCCGAGGACGGTCGCCTGCTTATCGACGGGGATGTTCGTTGCGCTGAGGTCGACCTTGATGCCGGCGAAGAAGTCGGTCCCGTTATAGGTGAGGCCGTCGATGCCGGCGATCTTGGCGCCTGCGAGATTATACTCGATCCCCTCGATGGTAAGGGTTGCGGTGCGCTCGAACGGAGGCTGATCCTCTCCCGTTACCACATAGTTGTTGCTCACGAGCGTGACGGTTACGACGATGGTGTATTCGCCGATGTCACCGATCTCGTTGAACGCGATCGTGTCGCCGTCCTTCTTGTAGGAGTATGCGACGGTGTAATACTTCTCCTCGTAGGTGTAGGTCTGGAACTCGGACTCGGTGAGCGCTTCGCCGTACGTCTTGGTGAAGGTTGCATTCCATGCCGCGGGAGCCGCGATCGCCTTCTTGGTGATCTCCCAAGTCAGCTTGATCTCCTGCTCGGCGGTGACTTCTTCACCCTCGTACTTCAGCGTGTAGTGCTCCGTGTCTATGAGTGTGAGGAGACCGGTCGCTTCGTAATTTGCGCCTGCGTCGGTCTTTTTGTTCTGCTCGGACTCGAACGTGAGGATTCCCTCGTAATCGGCCGCCTTGCCAAAGGCAATCGTTGCGGTGTGGGCTTGTTCGTCGTATTCGATCGTGGGCTTTGCTTCGCCGTCGATCATGACCGTGAAGTCGGCCTCGGTGAGATCGATCTTTGCCTTCTCGATGGTCCAGCTGAAGGTAAACACGCTATCTCCGGTGAGCGTGTAGTTTTCGTTCTTGGCGGCGAAGGTGAGCTTGCCGGCGTAGCTATTGACCTCGGTTTCCGTGAGATTCTCGGCCGTGACATTGAAGTAATCGGTCACTTCGCCTTCGACCTCTTCGCCGTTGAGCTTGAAGGCGACAATGTAGGAGATCGTGTAACCGTCCTTCTGATACGGCGTCTTCCAACCGGTCTCGAGGTCCTTGTCATCATATTGGAAGGTGACGCTTAAGATCTTGAGTTCGGACTTGAGGATCTTCCATGCGTACTCCCCGGTGTACTGCGAGACGGCTTCTTCCTCGACGAGGAAGGTGTAGTTGGCAGAGGCGTCCTCGGTCAGCTTGATCGTAAGGGACGCCGTGTACACCCCGGCGTTTATCTCGCTGACCTCACCCGTGGGCGTGTATTTCTCAAAGAGATCCGTGGAAACGTCCTCGCCGTCCTTGTCGGTCAAATCGACGTCGGCGGTAACCGTGTGTGCCGTGGCGTTGTAATAGACTGCATTTTCCGGAATCGCCGTCCCATCGATCAGCCAGCTGATGCCGGCCTTGACTTCTTTCTTCTCGATGTTGACTTCGAAGGACTCATAGGACTTTTTGTAGCCGCCGATGTCGTCGTCCAAGACATACTCGGTGACTTCAACGGTGTAGGTGCCGCTTTGGGCAACGTTCTGAACCGTGTAGGTGTCGCCGTCGACCTCGAGGGTCTCCGGCTCGTCCCCGCCCGTGGGCAGGAAGCTCCATTTATATGTATAGCGCGCGTACGGGACGCCGTCTGCATTGACTTTGAGTTCGTAAAACGTGTCTTCGTCGTATTCCGCTTTGATGGGAGCGGCCGCTGCGCCGTTGACCGTGCCCGTCAGTTCGAACTCGGTCACAGCGTAGAACTTGGCGTCCTTCGCGGGCATGGTATCGGCTGTTTCGCCCTTTTCGTCGATCCAGTACAGCACTTCATACTGCTTGCCGTTCTCTTCGACATATTCGGGACGGGCAAAGCGTTCGACGGTTGCGCCTTCGGGAAGGAAGCCCTCGCGGACGGCCTCGCCGCCGACGATGTATTCCACTTTATATACGCCGGGGAACTCTGCCTTGAGGTCGAGGTCAACGGTGTACACCGTGTCCTCGCCGAGGAGCGTCTTTGCCTTGTCGACAAGGTCCGCAACGGACTCGAAGCCGTGGTTGTTGAGCACGGACGAGACCTTGTTGAATACCTTTTCGAGGTCGATGGTGTAGCTGCCCTTGTGCGAATAGTGGTTGTTGCCGTCGTAGAGGTCGACGAGCGCGCCGTCCTTTACGTTCTGGGGAAGATATCCGAACAGCTTTTCGGCATAGCCCTTGAACTTCTCATAGAGGTCGTTAATCCGGTCGAGCCCGACGGTGTTCTCGAACTTTTCGATATAGCTTACGATCTTCGAGTTGAACGTCTTGCTGTTCGCAACGATGTCACGCACGGTATTTGCATCGTACTTGGTCCAATCGATGCGGTTGACAACACCGAGGAACTTGTTTACGAGCTTTTCGACAGCCGTGTTGTCGAGACGGGCGATGAGGGACTTGACGACGGGGATATCCCTGAGGAATTCGGTCGCTTCGTCATACGTCCAGCCCTTGTTGGCGAGCTGCTGGGCTCTGCGCGAGAAGGCGTTGATGACCCGGTCGATGTCCGACTTCTCGATGCGGACGCCGAACACGGATTCGAGATAGCGGTTGAAATAGGTATCGATAAAGTCGCCGTTCAGGAAGTTGTTGAACCACTTCTGGAAGTCGATGCCCTTGATATAGGTTATGAGATCATCATAGGAATAGCTCTCGGCCTTATCGAAGATGTCCTGCGCAGTCTTTCCGAACAGGGAGAAGATCTTGTTCTTGAGCGAATCGGAGATCTGCGTGGTCTCGGTCAGTTTGAGGAAGAGGTCGGAAAAGGCTTCCGGAACGCGGACGTTGACGGAGAGGTCGTTGCCGCTGAGCGACACGTCGATGTGCTCTGCGATGACACGGGCAGCATCCTGAATGTGCGTCGTATCGCCGAAGAAACCGAACGTGAGGTGGAACCCGATGTCGCCGAAGGTCGTCTTGACCATGATGTCGGCTTCGATGAGGTTACGGAGTTCCGCCTGCCCCATTTCGGCGATCTCGCCGGGACGGGGGATGAGGGAAAGAAGGCTCTTGAGACCGGCCTTGCTGAACCCGTTCGTCTTGGAGTAGATCTCGTTGCCGTTGACGGAAATCCCGCTGAATGCGGCGACGAGCTGTTCCATCGTGATGGTGGGCGCCTTGCCGCCGTTCGCTTTGACCGTGGTGACCGATTCCTGAACGACTTCGTTCTTCTGCGTTTCCCACTTTTCGACGTCGAACTCGGCCTGCTGCTCGTGGGACATCGATCCGACTGCGTCCTTGGCTGCATTAAAAGCGTTGTCTACGACTTCGTTCATGACTTTCTGAACTTTGCCGAGGACATCCTGAAGGTCTTCGCCCTTGGACACCTGATTTTCGACATAGGTGCCGACCGCGTAGTCGAGGAGGGCCTTGTACTCGCCGTCGACGAACTTCTGGAATTCGTCGGGTTGGCCGAGACGCTCTTCAACATAATCTTTGAACTGTTTCAGCAGCTCGTTGTTGTTGAGAAGGTTCTCGACGTCTCCCGAGTATCCGGGAAGTTCGACCCCGCCCGGTGTCGATGCGTAGAGCGCGACCGTCGCGATGTGCGCCGCGGGATCGTCCTCGTTGCCCTGCAAAATGCTCTGCATGACGATCTCTTTGACGGCGGCTACAACACCGTTCACGAGCTCCTTGGCCTCTTCGCGGTTTGCATCGAGGTACGTGCCAAAACTATCGCTGAGACGGAACTCGAGCGAGTCTTTGGAGTACTTCAACTCATACCAACCGGAGGAAACCGTTTGCGTCTCGGTGGCGCCGTCCGCAGCTCCCGCTTCGAACCCGTTGCCCAGCGACACGAAGCCGCAGAGCATCAGCGCGAAGGACAGGAACACGAGAAGGGCGAGCGTCAGCTTTCTGCCAATCTGTTTCATACTGCAAATCTCCCTGCTTTATTTTCTATGCAATCTCCGCAGCTTGGGGAGCCGCGGACATTCCCGTTTGGAATGACGGCCGCGAGCACGGAAGCACACATGCCCATGCGGGCGCCCGTGTTCACGTTACTGTCACAAACAATATTATAATAATTTTTTTGCCGTTGTCAATAGATATTCGACAAAAACTTTTCATATATGGCATTTTTTTTGAAAAATCGGGCTGGAAAATCATTCCGACGGTTGCATATTTTCCCCTTCGGGCGGATTTTCGGCCTCGTCGGAGGTTGCCTCGCCCTCGACGGACGTCTCGGGAATGCTTTCCTCAGTCCGCTCATCGGGCTCGGTTTCGGCCACGGGGGGCTCGGTTTCGGCCGTGTCCTCGGGCACTTCCTCTGCCGTAGACGCCTCGATCTCGGGCTCGGAAATCTCCGTCTCGGGCTCGGAAGGCGGAACTTCCTCCGTTTTTTCGGCGATTTCGGGCGCGGAGGCCTCGGTTTCGGGCGATTTTTTGTCCTTCCGATAGCGATACGGGACGATTTCGTCGCTTGCGTACACGGCGGCGTAGATCTCGGGGTCGGGACGGGCATATCCGCTGCCGGGAACGGCATACCCGGGGGCTCCGTCATGCGCTTTGACGGGCTCGGGGGGCACCGTGTCCGCATCGTCGGCCTCCGTCTGCTGCGTCGCGGGCTCCTCTTCCGGCGCGGTGGGTTTCTCCGTCTCCGATGCAAGAATTCTGTCCGCACGGTCGATGTCCTGCGCGGGCGCGCGCTCTGCGGAAGGAATTTCGGCCGTCTGCACGGGAATTTGCGCCGAATCGTCGGTTTTTTGCGATACAGGTCGCATTTCCGCTTCCCAAGGCAGGGGTTGCGCCCCCTCTTCGTCCTCCTGCGATGCGGGGACCTCCTCGGGCGCTTCGAATGTCTCCTCGGGGATCTCTTCGGGTCCCTCGGGCTTTTCGAACGTCTCGGGCGCGGGTACGGCCTCCTCGGGGACGGCTTTCTGCACGGCGGGTTCGGACATGGGCACGGCCTTTGCCGCCTTCTTTTTCTTCTTGCGGATATGCCGCACGACAAGGAATACGATGAGTGCGATGACAAAGGCGAGGAAGAGCGGGACGGCCCAATAGGCAATATGGATCAGGCGCGAGAGCGTCGTGTTGCCTGTCGGAATGACGGGCAGGGGTTCGCTCCGGAACGTCGCGTTGTACACGGCGTCGCCCGTGACCGTCTCGATGGGCTTATCCCACCCCGTAAAGACATATTGGTACGTGTCGTCGGGCGCCTTGACGGGATCGGCGGGCGGAATGACCGTGTCACCGTAGTGCATGGTGCGCGTTGCGAGCGTCATGCCCTCCGACCGGAAGGTGATGGTGTATTCGTAGAAGGCGGCCGTTGCGACGACGGCGACCGAACTCTTGGGCATCGTAAAGACCATGTCGGAAGAGACGGCGACCTCTGTTCCGTCCGCGGCGACGACCGAAATGCTGCCGAGGTACACGCCGGGCACGCATTGCGCCGTGATCGTGACGGGCGTCCCCGCGCGCACGAGGGTCTCTTTGACGGACAGGGTGACCGATTCGTTGCCCGCGAGGCTGATCTTGAACATGGGGTAGAGATCGTATTGTACGCCCGCATACATGGTGAAGGAGATCGCGGTCGCGGTGATCTCGGCATGCGTGCGGCTCGTGACGCCGTTCTCGTCCGTTCCGAAGAGGTAGGAATTGACGGGGTCGAAGTTGCCCACGATGACGATATCCACGGGGCAGGTGACCTTCGCCCGCGCGGAGGAGGTGAAATCGATGGAGAAGAGGGAGTCGCCCTCCGCCGTCATCAAGGCGGAAAATTTGATTTCACGCACTCCGCCTTCGGACATGATATGCACGGACGACGCCGAGAACGACGCGGTCGCGCTCATGAAACGGAGACGGATGCCCGCATCCGACGCACTTGCGACGGCCACGAGGGAGGCCGCATCCACGAGGCTGTCGGGTGCGGAGGCGCAGTCGGCGGTAAAGACGTTCTCCGCGGAGGAATACGACACCCCGAGGAACTTTCCCCCCGCCTTGACGAGCGGATCGCGCTCGAACTCGGCGACATAGACGGCGTCCTCCGTTGCGGGCGCAAGGGGATGGTCCCAGCCCGTGAAGGTGTAACGGTATACGGAATCGGGTGCACGGACGGGGTCGCTGCCGTAGTCGGGCATATCCCCCGGCCAAACGGCCGTCTCGGTGCTGCGCGAATCCACCGACCATGTGATGAGGTAACTCGCCTCGAATTGAGCGACATAATGGACGGTCTTGTCCGTCATTTCGGGAAGCGGGGCGCCGTCCTCTCCGTACACGATGCCGCCCGAGATCCAACAGCCCGTAAACCGATACAGGCGGTTGCCCGCGCGGGTCTTTTGGGGAACGCCGAACCGTGCGGAATCATAGACGGGCGACGTCCCGTAGGCACATTCGTCCTCGATGTCCTTCCCGTCCAGCGACCAGACGACGCGGTACTTTATGGGAATGGCGCGGAAGCGGGGATAGAGCCTGAGGTCGCTCCCCTCTCCCTTGGGCGCGGGAATGTTCGTGATGTCGACGGGCTCGCCCGTCTCGTCCTCCCAGCCGTCAAAGACAAATTCGTATCCGGTCTCGCTCTTTACGGGGGTCCTTCCATTGTACTCCGCAAGGGTGCCGACGTCCACTTCCTCCAAGGTGCATTCGGGCATGGCCCCCTCCGATTTGGTCAGATAGAAGTAAACGGTGACCGTACGGGCATTGCGGAAGTACTTCCGTACAGAGACCGACGCGGTGTATTTTCCGTCCCCTTCGGGAGCGTTGCGGTGCGTAAATTCGCCGTTTTTGAACGCCGCGGCGAGGGCGGTCTCCTCCTCGGTGGGACGGTACGGGACAGGTTCGGCGACTTGGGCGGGACGTTCCCCCGGATCCGGAACGACGGCGGGGGCGGGACCGGGAGCCTCGACGGCCGCGGGGGGATCGCCCGGATCGCGGATGGTAGGCATGCTGCCCGGGTCCTTGACCTCCTCGGGACGGACGGGCTCGTCGGGAAGGTTGGGATAGCCCCCCGTAAGGGGAAGGGCGTCGTCCTTGTCGGCAAGGACATTCTCTGCGCCGAGGACCTCGGCGGGGTCGCGGCGGCGCGTTCCGATGCGGTAGGAGGAATCGAGGAAGCGCTCGCCCGTCTTGTCGTACTTGTAGGCCTTGATATAGTCGGCAATGGGAGCGTTGTCGAGCGCATTGCAGAGGTAATAGAGCTGGGCGAGAAGGACCTCGTACTGCTCCGTACGCTTCATCATGGAGATACCCTTCCGGATGGGATCGAATCCGTTGAAATATTCGAGGCAACGGAAGAGCGTATTGAAGTTTTCGCTGAGCTCCTTTTGGCAGGTGACGTAGAAGATGTAGCGATCCTCGTCGGTCTTGATGGTATTGTAGCGTTCGAGCAGCGTCCGAAGAGCGATCGTCGCCGTGTTGGCCCGTTCGACGGCCCCCTTCTCCGCGCCGGCAAGAACGATGGCGTCCTTTTCGGCAAGCACCCTTGTAACCGATTCTCCGAGGATGGCCCCCGAAATGGTCCGGTCGAGGCTCGTCATGGGCTTGGTCAGATAGTCGAGAATGGAGAGCTGATACAGGACCTTCTGCGCTTCGGGGGAAGCCGTGGCCTCGCGGTACTGCTCCATCTTCTGTTCATATGTCTGCAGATCGGCAAGATAGGTGCGGTAGCTCTGAAGATCGGCAAGGTACTTCCGTTCGATCTCCTCGCGCGCGTCGTACAGTTCCTTGTCCTTGCGGTACTGCTCGGCTTCGCGGAGATAGGCCTGATAGCGCTCGTTCTTCGACGTCCAGCTGCGGTTTTCCTCGAGATAGGTCCGATAGGCCTCCGAAGCCGTCTCGTACGCGGCAAGGGCTTCGACATAGCCGTCGTAAGCCGCCTTCTCACTCTCGTAGCGCGCGGTCTCGCGATCGGCGGTCTCGGCCGCCGTCTCCCCCGCCGTATAGGCCGAATTGAGAAAAGACGAAATGTCGCGGGCGCGGACGGTGAACTCCGTACGGTATTCGACCGAAACGGTATCGCCCGTCACGTTATCCGCGGTACCCATGTACGAAAATATACCGTCCTTCTCGGACATGGGTGCCCCATTTACGCTGTATGGATTCCATGTGACGCGTACTCCGTTCTTCGCAAGATAGGAATAGGGACGGGCCGTGATGCCGATCGTGTTCTCCTGTTCGGAATACTCCGCCGAGACGTAGGACGACGTGATGGCCGCCGTATAGCGGAGAGCAAAGGGCTCGTTTTTCTCAAGATATGCCCTTTCGGCGGCCGAAACGGGCTCTCCCGTAAATTGGGTGAGGAAATCGGCGGCATTCACCGTGAAGGAGGCGGTATCGCCCGCCCGCGTGTAGTTGTAGGGATCGGCTGCGGCCGCTTGGGCCGTGAGCACGGGACATAGGGCCGCGACGACCGAGAGCATGAGCCCCATTGCGGCCAAGGACTTTTTCATAAATTGTCCTCCTTTTTTCCAAATAAAAGGATACAACTCGACAGTTTGACCCTATTATACCATAGAAAGATAAAAAAATCAACTACATTTCATAAAATGCACCCGCAGGGAAAAACAGGACGGGAAAAAAGGCGCGGTTTGACGAAGTTTGATAAAAATAAGTCGAAAAAGGGCGCACCCATGTCGCGGGTACGCCCTTTCGCTTGGATGAGTTATTCGGCTGCTGCTTCGTCGGTGGGTTCGGCTTCTTCTTCCGCCTCTTCCTCTTCGTCGTGATAGCCCGAGACAGGGAGCACGGAGACGTCCTTGTAGTCCTTCATACCCGTGCCCGCGGGGATGAGCTTGCCGATGATGACGTTCTCCTTGAGGCCGATGAGCGGATCGCGCTTGGTGCAGATGGCCGCCTCGGTGAGTACCCTCGACGTCTCCTGGAAGGAGGCCGCCGACAGGAAGGAGTCGGTCGCGAGCGCTGCCTTGGTGATCCCGAGGAGCACACGCTTTGCGGTGGCGGGAATGCCGCCCTCCATGATGGTCTTTTCGTTCTGTTCCTCAAAGACGAACATGTCGACGAGCTGGCCGGGAAGCATCTCAGTGGTGCCGGGATTCTCGATACGGACCTTTCGCAGCATCTGGCGGACGATGATCTCGACGTGCTTGTCGTTGATATCGACGCCCTGCGAACGGTAGACGGACTGGACTTGCTCGAGGATATAGTCCTGCACGCCCTTGACGCCCTTGACGCGGATGATGTCCTGCGGGTTGACGGAGCCCGCGTTGAGCTGCGTGCCCGGTTCGACGACGTCGCCCGTCTTGACCTTGAGTTCCGCATTGAAGGGAAGTTCGTAGTCGCGGAGACGCTCCTTGGTGTCGGGATCGGTGATGATGACGTGCTTGAGGTTGTCGGTGTCGTCGATGGTCACCACCCCTGCGAATTCGCAGATGGTCGCGACGCCCTTGGGCTTTCTTGCCTCAAAGAGCTCTTCGACACGAGGAAGACCCTGCGTGATGTCGCCCGTCGCCGCGATGCCGCCCGTGTGGAAGGTACGCATGGTGAGCTGGGTACCGGGTTCGCCGATCGACTGCGCCGCGATGACGCCGACCGCTTCGCCTACCTTGATGGGAAGCGTCGTGGCCATGTTCTTTCCGTAGCACTTTGCGCACACGCCGTAACGGGTGTTGCAGGTGAAGATGGAACGGATGGAGACGCCGTTTTCGGCATACTTGGGCATGGCGGCGATGCGCTTGGCCATGCTCTCGGTGATCATCTTGCCGAGCGGGAGGATGACGTTCCCCTCCTCGTCGGTGATCTCCTCGGCCGCAAAACGTCCGGTGAGACGGTCCTCGAGGCTCTCGATGGTCTCGCCGTTTGCGCCGAGGATGGGTTTTAACACGGTGCCGCGGGGACGGCGTCCCGCCGAGCAGTCCTCTTCCCGTACGATGACGTCCTGCGAGACGTCGACGAGACGGCGGGTCAGATAGCCCGAGTCTGCCGTCTTGAGCGCCGTATCCGCAAGACCTTTCCGGCCGCCGTGCGAGGAGATGAAGTATTCGAGAACGGAGAGGCCGTTCCGGAAACAGCTCTTGACGGGGACCTCGATCTTTTTGCCCTGCGGGTTGACCATGAGGCCGCGCATGCCGGACAGCTGCTTGATCTGGTCGATGGAACCGCGCGCGCCCGAATCCGCCATCATCCAGATGGGATTGAATTTGTCGCGGGCGCCCTGATCCTTCAAAAGGCTTGCGACCTTGTCGGTCGCGTTGTCCCATACGTCGATGACTGCGTGGTAGCGCTCGTCCTCTTTGAGCAGACCGCGCGCGTACTTTTTGGAGATCTTGGCGACCTGATCCTCGGCCTCGCGCACGATACCTTCCTTCTCGTCCGGGATCTTCATATCGAACACCGAGGTGGTGAGAGCCGCGATGGTCGAATACTTGTAGCCGCGCTCCTTGATGGCGTCGAGCACGGCCGATGCCTTGGGCGCATAGCCCGTCTTGAAGCATGCCTCGACGATGCGCGAGAGGTGCTTTTTGCCGATGGCGCGTGCGCTGCCGATAAATTCGGTGGACAGCTCGAGCTTTAAGTAGTCCTCGGGCTTTTCCCGCTTTACAAAGTCGAGGTCCTGCGGCATATCCTGATTGTAGATAATGCGCCCGACCGTCGTTTTGATGGTACCGGTTACGGACATGGTGCCCGTCTCTTCGTTCTTCGTCACAAAGACACGGCCGCGGATCCCGTTGTTTTGGGGCATCTCGCCGAAGTACGCTTCGTAGGGAAGCGCAAGGTCGTCGAACTTGCCCGCGGGCAGCTCCACCGTGCGGCGCACATAGAGCTCATCCTGGCAGTGGATGTCCTTGAGCTGATAGCTCATGAGCGCCTCGTCGAAGGAGGCATAGACGGGAGGAACGTACTCCTCGCCGTCCTCGGAGGGACGGCAGTACGCGTCGTACTTCTTCCCCTCTTCGCGGCGCAGGATGGTAAGATAGTATGCACCGATGATCATATCCTGCGTGGGGCTCATGACCGACTTGCCGTCGGCGAGCTTGAGGATATTGTTGGCGGAGAGC
Organism: uncultured Clostridia bacterium; assembly: GCA_947627015.1. Classification (GTDB taxonomy): domain Bacteria; phylum Bacillota; class Clostridia; order Christensenellales; family Borkfalkiaceae; genus Gallimonas. The sequence goes on from CANQUL010000001.1 coordinate 70,193, forward strand.
ATGAGGAAGCGGGCTTCGGCCTGCGCTTCGATGGAGAGCGGAAGGTGGACGGCCATCTGGTCGCCGTCGAAGTCGGCGTTGAAGGGACCGCAGACGAGGGGCGAGATCTTGATGGCACGGCCCTCGATGAGGATGGGCTCAAACGCCTGAATGGACAGGCGGTGCAGCGTGGGCGCACGGTTCAAGAGGACGGGGTGCTCCTTGATGACCTCTTCGAGGACGTCCCAGACGAAGTCCTTGCCCTTTTCCACGGTGCGCTTTGCGCTCTTGATATTGTGGCTCTTGCCCGTCTCGACCAGCCGCTTCATCACGAACGGTTTGAAGAGCTCGATCGCCATTTCCTTGGGAAGACCGCACTGATAGATCTTGAGTTCGGGACCGACGACGATGACCGAACGGCCCGAGTAGTCGACACGCTTGCCGAGAAGGTTCTGGCGGAAGCGGCCCTGCTTGCCGCGCAGCAGCCCCGAGAGAGACTTGAGCTCGCGGTTGGAAGGTCCGATGAGGGGCTTGCCCCGTCTGCCGTTGTCGATGAGCGCGTCCACCGCTTCCTGCAACATGCGCTTTTCGTTCTTGACGATCATCTCGGGCGCGCCCAGCTCGATCATGCGCTTTAAGCGGTTGTTGCGGTTGATGACCCTTCTGTAAAGGTCGTTGAGGTCGCTCGTGGCGAATCTGCCGCCGTCGAGCTGGACCATGGGCCTGAGGTCGGGGGGAATGACGGGCAGAACGGTGAGGACCATCCATTCGGGCTTGTTGCCGGACTTGCGGAACGCCTCGATGATCTCGATGCGCTTGATGGCCTTGACGCGCTTGGCGCCCGAGGGGTTGGCCTCGATGATGCGCTTGCACTCCGCCGCCTCCTTGTCGAGGTCGACGGCCATCAGCAGTTCGCGGATGGCTTCGGCGCCCATGCCCACTTTGAGACCGGTCTTGGAGCTGTCGCCGAGGGCGTCCTCGGTCTCCCGGAGTTCCTTATCCGTGATGACCTGCTTGTATTCGTACCCCGTCGTGCCCGGGTCGAGGACGACGTAGGCCGCAAAGTAGATGACCTGCTCGAGGGGCTTGGGGCCCATGTCGAGGAGAAGGCCGATCTTGGAGGGCACGCCGCGGAAATACCAGATGTGCGAGACGGGCGCAGCGAGTTCGATATGCCCCATGCGCTCTCTTCTCACCTTGGCGCGGGTGACTTCGACGCCGCACTTTTCGCAGATGATGCCCTTGTAACGGATGCGCTTGTATTTGCCGCAGTGGCACTCCCAATCCTTGGTCGGGCCGAAGATCTTTTCGCAGAAGAGGCCGTCCCGTTCGGGCTTTTGCGTGCGGTAATTGATGGTCTCGGGCTTGGTGACTTCGCCGTACGACCACTCCCTGATCTTTTCGGGAGACGCGATGCTGATCTGAATACTGTTAAAATCGTTTAATTCGTACATATATCGCTCTTTCTCCTCTTATTCATCGTCTCCGTCATCGAAGAGGTCGGACATGGTATCCTCGTCTTCGGTCTTATCGTCGACTTCCTCCTTGAAGAGGTCGCCGAACGAGCCGTCCTCGTCGATGTCCGCAAGGTCGTCCTCGTCGATGTCCGCAAGGTCGTCCTCGTCGTCCTCGCCCTCGAAGAGATCTTCGGACACAAAGTCCTCGTCCTCGCCGGCCTCGTCCACAAAGATGGATCCGAGGTCGCCGAGATCCTCTTCTTCCTCGTCGGATGCGCCGAAGTCGAAGTCCTCGTGCACTTCGCCGACGGGCTCGCGGCGCTTGGGCTCTTCCTCCTCGTCCTCGAACTCGCGGATGATGAGTTCCTCGTTGTTCTCGGTGAGCACCTTGACGTCGAGCGCCAGCGACTGGAGCTCCTTGAGGAGCACCTTGAAGGCCTCGGGGATGCCCGGTTCGGAGATGTTGTTGCCCTTGACGATAGATTCGTACGTCTTGACACGGCCGACGATATCGTCGGACTTGACGGTCAAAATCTCTTGCAGGATGTGCGCGGCGCCGTATGCCTCGAGCGCCCAGACTTCCATTTCGCCGAAGCGTTGGCCGCCGAACTGCGCCTTGCCGCCGAGCGGCTGCTGCGTGACCATACTGTAGGGACCGATGGAACGGGCATGGATCTTGTCATCCACGAGGTGGATGAGCTTGATCATGTACATGATACCGATGGTGACACGGTTCTCGAAGGGTTCGCCCGTGCGGCCGTCAAAGACCTGGAACTTGCCGTCCACATATCCCTCGGGCCCGACGAGGTTGTTCTCCTCGAAGAGCTTGCGGATATCCTGTTCGGTCGCACCGTCAAAGACGGGGGTGGCGATCTTCCAGCCGAGCTGGCGGCACACATAGCCGAGGTGCACCTCGAGAACCTGCCCGATGTTCATACGGGAAGGGACGCCGAGGGGGTTGAGAAGGATCTGGAGCGGCGTGCCGTCGGGAAGGAAAGGCATATCCGCCTGCGGAAGGACGCGCGAAATGACGCCCTTGTTGCCGTGACGGCCCGCCATCTTGTCGCCGACCTGGATCTTTCTCTTCTGCGCGATATAGACGCGCACCAGCTTGCTGACGCCGGGAGAGAGTTCGTCGCGGTTCTCGCGCGTGAAGATGCGGACGTCGACCACGATGCCGCCCTCCCCGTGCGGGACGCGGAGAGAGGTGTCGCGCACTTCTCTCGACTTGTCGCCGAAGATGGCGCGGAGCAGTCTCTCTTCGGGCGTGAGTTCCGCCTCGCCCTTGGGGGTGACTTTGCCGACGAGGATGTCGCCGCTCTGTACTTCGGCGCCGATCCGGATGATGCCGTCCTCGTCGAGGTCTTTGAGCGCGTCGTCGCCCACGTTGGGGATATCGCGCGTGATCTCTTCCTCGCCGAGCTTGGTGTCGCGCGCTTCGGTCTCGTGTTCCTCGATGTGGATGGAGGTGAACACGTCGTCTTGCACGAGTTTTTCGGAGATGAGGATGGCGTCCTCATAGTTATAGCCTTCCCACTCCATGAAGCCGACGAGGATGTTCTTGCCGAGTGCAAGTTCGCCGCCGTAAGTCGAGGGACCATCGGCAATGACCTCCCCCTTCTCCACGCGGTCGCCCGTCGAGATGATGGGACGCTGGTTGAGGCAGGTCCCTTGGTTGGAACGTTCGAATTTTTTGAGTTTGTATTCGGTCTCGAAGCCCGAATCCTCGCGGATGACGATGCGGTCGGAGGAGACGGCAACGGCCGTGCCCGCTTCCTTTGCATGCACCATGACGCCGGAGTCGCGCGCGATGGCCGCCTCGATGCCCGTCGCAACGATGGAGGGCTCCGTCTTGAGGAGCGGCACCGCCTGACGCTGCATGTTGGAGCCCATGAGGGCGCGGTTGGTATCGTCGTTTTCGAGGAAGGGAATGAGTGCGGTCGCGACGGAGACGAGCTGCTTGGGAGAGACGTCCATGTAGTCGATGCGCTCGCGGGGCATTTCGGTGATGAGTTCGCGGTAGCGGCAGCCGACGCGGGCATTGACGAATCTGCCATCCGCGTCGAGCGGCTCGTTCGCCTGTGCGACGACGTAGCGGTCCTCTTCGTCCGCGGTGAGGTAATCAACATGGTCGGTGACGACGCCCGTCGCCTTATCCACCTTGCGGTACGGGGACATGATGAAGCCGTATTCGTTGACCTTGGAGAAGGTCGCAAGCGACGAGATGAGGCCGATGTTCTGACCTTCGGGGGTCTCGATGGGACACATACGGCCGTAGTGCGAGTGGTGAACGTCGCGGACTTCGAAGGTCGCACGGTCGCGGTTGAGGCCGCCCGGGCCGAGTGCGGACAGCTTGCGCTTGTGGGTGAGCTCGGCAATGGGGTTGGTCTGGTCCATGAACTGCGACAGCTGCGAGGAGCCGAAGAACTCACGGATGACGGCCGAGATGGGCCGCACGTTGACGAGGCTCGAAGGCGTGACTTCCATGGGATCGGCCGTGGCCATGCGCTCCTTGATGAGCCGTTCGAGACGGGACATGCCGATGCGGAGCTGGTTCTGGAGCAATTCGCCCACCGAACGCACGCGGCGGTTGCCGAGGTGGTCGATCTCGTCGATGGAGCCGATGCCGTAGCGGAGCGAGAGGTTGGTGGATACGGCGGCGACGATGTCGTCTACCGTGATGCACTTGTGGTTGAGCTTGTCGACGAGCGGCTTGATGCGCTTCTTCTCTTCCCGCGTGACGCCCATGATGCGCGTCTCGGCCTCGAGGTCGACAGGCGCATTGGGATCGACGGTGTCGTCGCGGACGAGCAGTTCGTGGAAGAGTTTGCAGGCGCGCACGAAGTTGAGACGGTTGATCTTGCGCTTCTCGCGGTTCTTGCGGTCCTCCTGCTTTTCGTCCTCATCGGGCGGCGTCTCGCGCGTATAATAAATGGCATTGATCTCGTTGAGGTACTTGTCGGCGACTTCCTCCTCGGAGAGTTCCTTGAGAGCCTCGGCGATCTTCTTGGAAAAGACGAAGTTGGGGTAGTAGATGGTCCGCAGCAGTCCGAACGCCTTGGGGTTCTTGTCGGAGACGGCCGAAAAATCCACCGTGTTGTTGGCGATGATCTTGTGCTTTATCTCGCCGCGCTCGGGATCGGAGACGAGGACAAAGACCTCGTTGATGCCCGAATTCTGAACTGCGCGCGCCGTCTCCTCGGACATGGGTACGCCCTTTTCGGCGAGGAGCTCTCCCGTTTCGGGATGAAAGATGTCCTCTGCGGGGCGGCAGCCGGGAAGGCGGAAGGCGAGGTTCAGCTTTTTATTGAACTTGTAGCGGCCCACCTTGGCGACGTCGTAACGGCGGGGATCGAAGAAAAGATTGATGAGGTGCTGGCGGACCGATTCCTCCGTCGGGACTTCGCCGGGGCGCAGTCTGCGGTAGAGCGCGATGAGGCCGTCCGACTCCGAACGGATGGGCGGATTGTCCGCTTCGTCCTTGTCGATGGTGTTCGCGATCATCTTGTCGCCGCCGAAGAGCTCTTCGAGCGCGCGGTTGGAACCGAATCCGAGGGCGCGCAGAAGCACGGTCGCGGTGAGCTTTCTGCGGCGGTCGACATTGACCCAAAGAACGCCTTGCGAATCCTGCTTGAATTCGAGCCATGCGCCGCGGCCGGGGATGACCGTCGTCTCGTACATCTCCTTGCCCGTCTTGTCCGTCTCCGAGACGTTGTTGACGCCGGGAGAGCGCACGAGCTGGGAGACGATGACGCGCTCCGCCCCGTTGATGATAAAGGACCCGTTCTCGGTCATGAGGGGGAAGTCGCCCATAAAGACGTCCGACTCGATGATCTCGTTCTTTACCTTGTTGTTGAGGCGGATGCGCACCTTGAGCGGAAGCGCATAGGTGGCATCGCGGTTGCGGCACTCCTTTTCGTCGTACTTCGAGGCCTTGCCGAACTCATGGCTCATAAAGGAAAGCTCGAAGTGGTCGGAGAAGTCGGTGATGGGAGAATAGTCCTCGAAGATCTCGTCGATGCCCTCTTCGATGAAGGCGCGATAGCTCTCCTTCTGGATCTCCACGAGGTCGGGAATGTCGATGACCTCGTTGATGGAGCCGAACTTTCTTCTCTCCGTCTTGCCGTACTTGTAGATTGGTAAGTTCATCCGTCAAATAACTCCTTTTTGTGTTGTTATCATTTGGCGATTTACCGAGTATATCTTTTCATCGATAAAAATCGAAATGTCCCCGAATTTTTTTCGGCGATCCCCTTTACAATCGCACCCGAATGCGATATAATAAAGGATGTGGAACGCCGCGCCTTTGCGGTTTTTCCGCCGGAAAACAGGGGAAAATCCGCCGAAACGGTGCAAAGCCTCATTCTGAACATAATGATACAGTATGATATTGTACCACGCCGTGTACAAGATGTCAACCTGTTTTCGAAGCAAAAAATAATTTTTTCTCCGATTCGACAAAAAAAGCCTCCGTCTGCGGTATTTTCCGCCCTCGGGGGCCCGATTTCCAAGGAGCCATTCATGCGGATCGATAAATTTCTCAAGGTATCGCGCATCTTAAAACGGCGCACGGTCGCGCGCGAAGCCGCTGATGCGGGCAAAATTTCGGTCAACGGCAGAGAGGTCAAGCCCTCTTACCGTCTCAAAATCGGCGACATCGTCGAGATCTCCTTTGTATCGGGCGTGCTGAAATTCCGCGTGCTTGACCTCAAGGAGACGGTCAAAAAGGACGACGCCGCAAGCCTGTACGAAGTAATCGCGTAAGACGGTGCGGACTTCTTTGCCCGAAAAGAAATTCATGGGATCGGGGACGCGCTACGGAAAAAAGATCTATGGTATCGGTCATTGTATGCGCCGCGGGAAGCGGCACGCGGGCAGGTCTGCCCGGAAACAAAATTTTTTACGAGCTGAACGGTCTGCCCGTGCTCTCGCATGCGCTCTCCGCCCTTGCACCCTTTGCGGACGAGATGCTCGTCGCATGCAGGGAAGAGGACTTGCCCCGCGCGGCGGCCCTTCTCTCCCCCTTCCCCCGGGCAAGAGCGATCCCCGGCGGGGTGACCCGATTCGAGAGCGTTACCCGTGCCCTCGCCCTTGTCCGCGGGGACATCGTCGTCGTGCATGACGCGGCGCGGCCCTTCGTGGAAAAAGAGGAGATCGCGGCGAGCATCGAGAGTGCGAAGGCGTACGGGAGCGGCATCTGCGCCGTGCCCGTTACGGATACCGTTGCAAGTATTTTTGAAGGCGCGATCGCGGACATGCCGCCAAGAGACGCGCTCTATGCACTCCAAACGCCGCAGTCCTTCCGGACCGAAGAGCTCCGTCTCGCCTATGCGCGTGCGGAGAAAGCGGCGAAAACGGACTTCACCGACGACAGCGGCGTCTATGCGGCCTATATTGCACCGCCCCGCATCGTTGCGGGCAGCCGTGGAAACCGCAAGCTGACCTATCCCGAGGACTTTTCTCCTGCCGAACGGGTGGGATTCGGCGTGGACACCCATGCCTTTGCGCATCAAGAGGAATGGGACCGCGGCATCGCACGGCTCAACCTCTCCTATCTCAAACTCGCGGGGGTCGTCATCCCCTCCAACCGCGAACTCGAGGCGCACAGCGACGGCGACGTGCTCTGCCATGCGCTCATGGACGCGCTCCTTACGGCGATCGGCGAGCGCGACATCGGGTATCACTTCCCCGAGAACGACCCCGCCTATGCGGGCGCGGACAGCATGGAACTCTTAAAGACCGTCGTAAAAACCGTATATGGGGCGGGATTTTCCGTCAAAAACGCCTCTGTGTCCGTCCTCTGCGAACTCCCCCGCCTCTCTCCCTATATCGACGCAATGCGGAAAAATCTGCAGAGCGTTCTCGGCTGTGAAGCCGTCGGGATCGCCGCGGGGACCAATGAAAAACTCGGCTACATCGGCGAGGGCAAGGGCATTACCTGCTATGCGCTCGTACTCTTGGAAAAAGCCGCGGCCGGCCGTGACCGGCCATGAGGTGAACCATGCCAAAGACGCAAACGCAATTTGTCTGCAACGAATGCGGCTACACGAGCCCGAAATGGCTCGGCCGCTGCCCCGACTGCGGGAAGTTCAACACCCTCATCGAAGAGGCTGCTCCGCCCGTTTCGACCAAAAATCCCCGTACCATGTCCAAGGTCGGGCAATCGCGCGCGCTTCCCCTCTCCCAAGTGAAATACGAAAAATACGAGCGCGTCTCCTCGGGCATCTCCGAATTCGACACCGTGCTCGGCGGAGGTATCGTGCGGGGATCGCTCATCCTCGTCGGCGGGGATCCGGGCATCGGAAAGTCCACCCTTCTCACGCAGGTCGCGGCCAATCTCTCCAAGGAACACAAGGTGCTCTATCTCTCCGCCGAGGAGAGCTGTTCGCAGGTAAAACTGCGCTGCGAACGGCTCGGCATCGACGGCGATCTCATGCTGCTCAACGAGACCTGTCTCGACGCCGCCGAAGAGAGCTTTTCCGAGGCGGAATACGTCGTGGTCGACTCCATTCAGGCCGTCTATACCGAGGCTCTCTCCTCCGCCGCGGGGAGCGTGGCGCAGGTACGGGAATGCGCAAGCCGTCTCATGCGCATCGCCAAGAGCCGCGGCATCACCTTCTTTCTCGTGGGACATGTCACGAAGGAGGGCACGCTCGCGGGGCCCAAGGTCCTCGAACACATCATGGACACGGTGCTCTACTTCGAGGGCGAACGCACCGAGAGCTTCAAGATCCTGCGTGCGGTGAAGAACCGCTTCGGATCGGTGCAGGAGGTGGGCGTCTTTGAGATGACGGGCGAGGGCGTGAAGGAACTCAAGGACTATTCCGAGCTCTTCCTCTCCGATGCGCGCGGGGTGGCGGCGGGCGCCGTCGTCACGCCGAGCGAGACGGGCAACCGCTGCATGACGGTAGAACTCCAAACGCTCATGACCAAGACGGCCTACGGGCTTCCGCGCAGAATGTCCCTCGGGGTGGATCCGAACCGTCTCGTCGTGCTCATCGCCGTCCTCGAGAAGCGGTGCTCCATCCCCCTCGGCGGACAGGATGTCTATCTCAACGTGATGGGCGGGATCCGTCTCGTCGAACCGAGCGCCGACCTTGCCGTGTGCGCGGCCCTCGTCTCCGCAGAGCGCGGCGCGGCCATCGACCGATACACGGCGGTGTTCGGCGAGGTCGGGCTCACGGGCGAAGTGCGCGGCGTGAGCTTTGCCGAACGGCGGGTGAACGAATGCCTCAAGATGGGCTTTCAGCGCATCATCCTTCCCGCAAAGAACATGAAGGCCGTGGAAAAGTTCAAAGGAAAGCTCGAACTCGTGCCCGTCTCCTACGTCTCGCAGATGATCAAAGCACTGTTTTGAACCCGTATTTCCCTACCCCATCCCATCATTTCGATGATAAACGAACAGCGCGCCCGCGCGGCAGAATTGCCGCGCGGGCGCGCTGTTTCAGATGTGTTTTGACCCTGCTTTCGGGCGCTTATTTCCTCTTCTCTTTCCTTTTGCCGATGCCCAAAACGTCGGCAATCTGCTTGCCCAGTCCGATGTTGAGGGCAAGGAAGATCGCGATGAATGCCGCGTTTGCAACGGCCTGCCACTGCGGCGAAACGGGCACGCCGAAAAAGTTGAGTTCATACCCGAACTGCCCGGCGATTTTTCCGATAAGTTCGGGCGCGTCCGCGATGCCGAGTGTTTCGACATAGGCCGACAGCAGCTTGAGGGGCGTGTCCATAAAGGCATACCGCATGAGGGCGCAGCCGTGCGTCCCCGGAATGAACATGCACACATTTTCCACCCACTGCATGCCCTCGGGGAGCATGCCGAAGGGCATGTATGCGCCGATCAAAAATCCGATCGCCGTCGAAAAAATCGCAACGATGCTCGCCATCGTCGCCTCCTTCTTGACGAACGAGGAGATAAAAACCGTCATGAGGGTCGCCGCCACCGTCGTATAGAGGAGCACGGCAAAGATGGTAAGCACGTTTGCAAAGGTGAGCATAAACTCCCCCATGCAGGCGAGATAGATGCCGCAGACGATGAGAAAGATCGCACAGATGAGCACCGTGACGATGAAGTTAAAGAGGAAGTAGCTCCCGATCAGGACATTCCGATGAATGGGCGAAGAGGCAAAGTCGCGGTTGACGCCGTTCTCCTTGTCCTCGACAAAGACGTTGTTGGTCTGAAGCGAGACCGTGATGACGGAGAGCGCCGTGATGCCCGAGAGCATCCACGAGTCGACGAGCGCGCCGAGATAGCGGGAGAGTTCTGCGGTGAGCTCGATCCCCTCCTCGGGCAACTTCTCGCAGATCATGTTGAGTTCCATGGCCCGCAAGAAGAAGATATAGACGACAAAGATGATGACGGGCACGAGGAGCGTGTACATGACGCGCACCTTGTTCTTGAAAAAGACGAGGAGATGCCTCTTCGTGAGTTGAAGAAAGATATCTGCCGTTCTCGGTTTCTGTTCAGCCATTTTCGCCTCCCGACAGCGCGATGTTCTTTCCCGTGACGTTCAGGAACACGTCGTCCATGTCTCCCTTTCTGATTTCGAAGTCCTCGATATACGTCCCGAACGCGCGCAGAACTTCCTTGGCGTCTCCCCCGCTCTCGATATCGATGCGGTAAGCCTCATGCTCGCCGTCGTAGGAAAAGTGCCTGTCCGCCCGTCGGAGTGCCTCTTCGAAGGCAGGATCGCGGGGACGGAAGCAGACGATCCGGTCGCTCGAGTAGGCGTTTTTGAGCTCGTTGGGGGTGCCGTGGGCTATGATTTTGCCCTTGTCCATGATGACGACGTCCGTCGCCTTGTCCGCCTCTTCGAGATAATGGGTGGTGAGAAAGACGGTCATGCCCGTTTCGGCGCGGATCGTATCGATGAGCGACCAGACCGCAAGCCGCGTCTTGGGGTCGAGGCCCGTCGTCGGCTCATCGAGGATGAGGAGTTTGGGACGGTGCACCATGGCGCGGGCGATGTCCACGCGACGCATCTGACCGCCCGAGAGGTTCTTGATGGGCTTGTTGAGAATGGGTGCAAGTTCGAGGAGGCGAATGATCTCGTCGAGATTGCGCTTCTTCTCCTCTTTTGTGAGGGAATAGAACGCCGTGCGGATCTCCAAATTTTCCTTGACGGTAAGTTCCTTATCGAGCACGCTCGTTTGGAACACCACGCCGAGTTCGCGCTTGATGGCAAAGGGTTCCTCGTCGAGATCCCGCCCGTTTACATAGATCTTGCCCGCATCCTTTTTGAGAATGGAGCAGATGATGTTGATGGTCGTGCTTTTGCCCGCCCCGTTTACGCCGAGAAAGGCAAAGAGCGATCCCCTCTTCACCGAAAACGAGATATCGCCGACTGCCTTGAAGCCGTCGTATGATTTACTCAAATGCTCTATCGAGAGCGCAATACCGTCGTCCATGCTCTGCTCCTTATTCTTTGACGTTTCGGTTGACCTTCCCCCAGCTCGGTTTGCTCATGGCACCGACCGCGAGCGTCACCGCATACAGGATCAAAAAGCAGGGGAAGAGGAACACGGCGGAAAGCAGCTCGCTCCGCTTTTGCGCCCCGAGCTTTTTGTAATCCGAAAGCACGAGGAAGAGAGCCTGCAAATACCCGAAGAACAGGAACAGCCCGACGACGATCGCCCCGCCGATGATGACGGTATTCCACAGGGAATGATAATAATATGATACGGGCTGCATCGTGAGCGGCAGGGCTCCGTATCCCGCAAAGCCGAGAAAGATAAAGTGGTAGATGTAGTACGCGGGAACCCAAACGGCGAGCAGAATCGTAAGGAAGTTGAATATGTAGGTCAAAAACATCTCGATGTAAGAAAATCTCCTCGTCGTGAAAAACTTCCCCACCATGCTCATGAGCTTTGTCTTGAGAAGTTTCATGCCGCCGCTCCCGATACGCTTGTTGCGGCCCAGCGTGTCCCGAAAGGAAGACGGCATGTCCTCATAGACGACGGCGTCCTCGACAAAGTGCCCCTTGTAGCCGTCGAGCATGCGGTTAAAGTTGAACTCCGCGTCGTCGGAAATGCTCTCGCAGTCGTACCCGCCGCAGGCCTTGAGCATGCGCACGCTCATCATCGCGCCGCTCCCGTTGACATGGGCGGCAATGCCGAGCCGTTCGCGGACACGGCTGCCGTATCGGCTGTCAAAACTGTAAAAGAGGGTGCATGCCTTGGTGTAGAAATTTTGCGTGGCGTTGATGGCTCCCTCGTAGGGACGGGCAAGATCGACACCCGATTGGAAGGCGTCGTTCATGAGGGAAGAAAATTCGGGATTGATGAGGTTGTCCGCATCGAGATGGATGACGATGTCGTACGGGTCTTCCTCGATTCCCATGATGTGCGCGATCCCGTGCTTTAAGGGATAGAGTGCCATGCGGTGGGCGGGATCGGGGTCGTCGAGTTCGAGGACGATGGCCCCCGCCTCGCGGGCAAGGCGCGCGGTATCGTCTGTGCAGTTGTGCGCGACGACGAACACATCGAACTTATCCCGCGGGTAATTCTGTCCGTCGATGACGCCCCTCACCGTCTTGGCGATAACGTCCGCCTCGTTATGGGCGGGAATGAGATAGGCGATCCTGCCCTTTTTTTCGCTCACGGGGAATGTTTTCTTCTTCACGAAAGAAGCACAGACATAAAAAAGCTGCAAAAGGACGGGGATGGCAATGATGATGAGCACGATATAATTCAGGATGCTCAAAACACGGTATAATATTTCATACCACATGGCGCAGGTCAAACCTCCGTTCGATTGAATTCCGGTTTCTGTGACACGAGTCCCCGGACCCGGGCACCTCCGGGAGCTCCTATGCTCCGGTCCCTTTCCCCGCAACGCAGCGGAAGATGGGCATGCCCTTTGAGGAAAAGTTCCTCTCGTATTCGGTGACGATATTCCCCTCCGCATACTCGCTGTGATGCAGATCGCGCGTCACTTCGCGGACATGGTACCCCGCAAGCGCGTATTGTTCGAGAGAATAGTCAAAGAAGAACGCACTGTCCGTCTTTTGCTCGATGCTGCCGCCGTCCTCTAAAATGCGCCCGTAGATCGAGAGAAACCGGGGGGACGTCAGACGCTGTTTTTCGTGCGAGCTGCCGGGAAGCGGCGTCGAAAAATTGAGGTAGATCTTCCGCACGCTGCCTTCGGGCACATAGCAGCACAGGATCTCCGCGGGAATGTTCAAAAACTTTACGTTTCCGATCCCCTCGCGGAGGACGCGCTCCATGGCGGTCAGGATGACGTTGGTGCACACCTCGACGGCGAGGTAATTGACTTGGGGATTTTTGGCCGCAAGTTCACAGATAAAGCCGCCGTTTCCGCACCCCACCTCCACTTCTACGGGATTTCCGTTGCCGAAAACCTTCTCGTAATCGAGGAGCGCGCGGTAGGTCTCTGCGGCGATCCTGAGGTTCTTACAGGGGCTGCCGCGGGCAAGGAGCACCGGAGCACAGGCCTCCATTCGCGGCTCGAGGTGCCGCTTTTTATGCATTCTCATGACGTCATTTCCCCGTCGAACCGAAGCCGCCCTCACCGCGGACGGTCTCGGAAAGTTCGTCCGCCTCTTCGAAGGTGCAGGCATAATAGGGTGCGACGACGAGCTGGGCGATGCGGTCGCCCGCGTTCACGGTGCGCAGCTCCTTTCCGTGATTGTGGAGCGCCACCATCACCTCTCCGCGGTAATCGCAGTCGACCACCCCTACCTTGTTGGCTGGCGCGAGGTCCTGTTTGCAGGCAAGTCCGCTGCGGGCATAGACGAGCCCCACCGTCCCCATGGGAAGTTCGATCGCGATCCCCGTATGCACAAAGCGCGTCTCCCCCGCGGGGATCTCCGTCCCCTCGGCGGCATAGAGGTCGGCTCCCGCCGCATATCCCGAGCCGTAATGGGGCAGCTTCGCGCTCTCCGTCAGTTTCTTTACGTTCACTTGCATAGAATACTCCCTTCGTCCGCAGACGGCAGACAGAGCCCCTCGGGCACGCCGTCCGACCCTCGCGGAACGTGTTGTACGCTTATACAATACACCATCTTGCGGATTTTGTCAAGAAAAAAACAATCTCCCCGCGCAAGTCGGCGCAGGGAGATTTATCGATTTGTTCAATATGCGGACGGGATCGTCAGCTCTGCGGAGAACGTGCCTGCCATGTCCGTGAGGACGTAGCGGTCGAACTCGGCGGAGAGATTGCTGTCGCCGTGGTGGAAGAAGAGCAGGCAGTATCCGCCGCCCTGATAAAAGCGCGCACAGCTGTAATGCGTGAGCCCGTCGTCATAGGCGGCGTCGCCGCAGACGCGCTTGCCCTCTCCCGCGGGCGAACCCGCATAATATGTCCTCTCCCCATCCGAAAACCAGACGGCGTTCGTGCCGTCGTAGGCGACCGCGATGCGCTTTTCGAGCTCTCCGCGCACGGTCAGCATCTCCGTCTCCTTTTCATAAGAGAAGAAGACGCTCTTTACCGCTTTGCGGGAATCGATGTTCCCGCCGCCCGAGAGAAATCCCACCGTGCCGCTGTAAATGACACAAAATCCGTATACCATGCCCGAGGTCTCTTGCGCAAAAGCAGTCAGATAGGGCTCTTCGGAATCGTCAAGTTCCAGCACGCGGTCGACGATGGACTCGTAGCCTTCCGCCGGGATGAGACTTTCGCGCGGGAAGGTACTGCCTTCGAAAATGGGCTCGGGAATCTCTTCCGCGGGCTCCGTTTCCGAAAGCGTGAGCGTGTTCTGTTCCCTGTCGTACACGATCTGCTTCTGCCGGGATTCGGCCCATTCGTCCCACGTGAGAAGAACCCGGTTGCCCTCTTCGCGCACCGCAAGGAGGATAACCGACGAGCGGTCGTTGCCGTACAGCAGCGTGCAGCCGCCGAGGAGGGAGACGATCGGAACGGTCAGGAGAAGGAGCGAGAGGATCAATGTCAGTTTTTTCATCGGTTTCTTCATGGGAGTACCTCACATGATACGGGCCCTTCCGCATTGTTCGGGGGCGTCCGCTTATTTTACACTGTACAAGAGTTCCGTATAGGTCGGGAAGGGCCAATAATCGGAGGCGGTCAACTGCTCCATGCCGTCGGCAAGGCGCCTTACGGCCTCCATGTCGGGTACGACGACGTGCGCCATCGCATGCGATGCGGGGCCATCGCCCGCAGGGATCTCGCCGAGGTCCTTTTCGAGCTTGCAGACGGCGTCCATCAGCGCTTCGTTCATGAGAGAGAGCCTCTCCGCAAGGACCATGTCCGCGTTCGATGCGATCTTTTCGCTGACGGCGCGCTTGGCGGCAATCGTCGAACACAGCTCCGTCACATAGGCGTTGACGGCCGGCCAAATGTCCCGTCTCGCCATCTCGATCATGGTGAGCGCCTCGATGTTGATGGTCTTGGTGTAGTTTTCGAGGGCGATATTGGCACGGGCAATGACTTCCTTTTCGGTGTATACGCCCTGCTTGACAAAGACGTCGATATTCTCCCGCTTGAAGAACTCGGGAACGGCGTCGGCGGTCGTCTTGTTGTTGAGAAGGCCGCGCTTTTCGGCCTCGGGCTCCCAATCGGGGCCGTAGCCGTTGTAGTTGAAGATGATGCGGTAATGCTCCTTGAGGAGCTTTTCGGTATACGCCTTGCACGCCTTTCCGAAGTCCTTGGCGCCCTCGAGTGCTTCGACGGCGTCCGAGAAGGCCTGCGCCGCAATGGTGTTGAGGACGATGTTGGGGTCGGCAACGGAGGCCTGCGAGCCGAGCATGCGGAACTCGAACTTGTTGCCCGTGAAGGCGAAGGGCGACGTGCGGTTGCGGTCCGTCGTATCGATGGGGAAGATGGGGCTCTCGGGCACGCCGATGGAGCCGGGAACGGCCTTCTTGGGGACATACTGACGGCCCATGACGATGGAATCGACGAGCGCGCCGAGCTGATCGCCGAGATAGACGGAGATGATGGCGGGCGGCGCTTCGTTGGCGCCGAGACGGTGATCGTTGCCCGCGGAGGCAACGGACGCGCGCAGGATGCCCTGATACTTGTCGACGGCCGCGATGACGCACGCGAGAATGAGCATGAAGCGGGGGTTGTCCTCGGGATTTTCGCCCGGATCGAGGAGATTGATCCCGCTGTCCGTGGAGAGCGACCAGTTGTTGTGCTTGCCCGAGCCGTTGATCCCCTCGAAGGGTTTTTCGTGGAGGAGACAGACGAGACCGTGCTTCTTTGCCACCTTCTTCATGAGCTCCATCGTGAGCTGGTTGTCGTCTACGGCGACGTTGGTCGTCGTGAACACGGGTGCAAGTTCATGCTGGGCGGGCGCGACTTCGTTGTGTTTGGTCTTTGCGAAGATGCCGTACGTCCAGAGCGTCTCGTCGAGGTCTCGCATGTATTCGGAGACGCGCGTCTTGAGGGAGCCGAAGTAGTGGTCCTCGAGTTCCTGTCCGCGGGGCGCGGGCGCGCCGAAGAGCGTTCTGCCCGTCAGCTGTAAGTCCTTGCGCTCGTTGTAGACCGCTTCGTCGATGAGGAAGTACTCCTGTTCGGGCCCCACCGTCGTGGAGACCTTGCGGCACTCGATGCCGAAGAGCTTTAAGAGGCGTTTTGCCTGCAAGTCGAGCGCAGTCATGGATTTGAGAAGCGGCGCTTTTTTGTCGAGCGTCTCTCCCGTATACGAGACGAACACGGTGGGGATGTAGAGCGTCCCCTCCTTTACGAATGCGGGCGACGTGGGATCCCACGCCGTGTAGCCGCGGGCGGCGCTGGTCGCACGCGTCCCGCCCGAAGGGAAGGAAGAGGCGTCGGGTTCGCCGACGATGAGATTTTTTCCCGTGAGCTGCAGGATGACCCTGTCGCCGTCGGGCTCGATAAAGCTGTCGTGCTTTTCCGCGGTGAGATTGGTAAGGGGCTGGAACCAGTGCGTGTAGTGGGTCGCGCCCTTGGAGACGGCCCAATCCTTCATGGCGTTTGCAACGGTACTTGCAATGGAGGTGTCAAGCGGCTTGCCCTCGTCGATGGTCTTTCTGAGAGACTTGTACACTTCCTTGGGCAGCAGATTCTTCATGACGTCATCGCCGAAGACATTGCTCGCAAACAGCTCGGTTACGTTCATATGTACACTCCTTGGATAATAAAGATTCGTATGGATATGGGTCCCCCGTTTCCCACAGAAATATTATATTCGTTTCGCCGCGCAAAGTCAAACGATTGACCGCAAAAACTCCCCCTTCCCGCCACAAGAAATTCTTATATCCGTCATAAGTTTTTCTTATGGGAGACGGGGGAGGTATAAGGACGGTTTATGGAACAGCCTGTCCGAACCGCCTTTTTTTCGGAAAATCGGCACATGGGATACGAAAATTTGCGCCTGCTTCGAATTGTACGGCGCAAAAATTCCCCCGTGGGGTTCTTGCTTTACGTCTCGTAGAAGTCCTCGCGACGGAGGCCGCTGCGCAATTTTTCGAGCGCCTTTTTTTCGATGCGGGAGACGTAGGAGCGGGAGATCCTGAGCCGGGCTGCCACTTCACGCTGGGCGAGGGCGGGACCGCCGCAGAGCGCATAGCGCAGGCACACGATCTCGCACTCCCGCTCGGTGAGGAGACTCTTGACCGCGGAGAGGAACTTCTCCTGCATGAGGCTCTTTTCGACGCCCGCAAAGACCTTTTCCTCCCGCTCGAACAGAAGGTCCATGAGCGTGAGCTCGTTGCCGTCCTTGTCGGAGCCGACGGGGTCGCTGAGCGAGACGGTGGCTCGGTGCTTTTTGCCCGCACGGATGAGCATCAGGATCTCGTTTTCAATGCAGCGCGCGGTATAGGTCGCAAGGCGCGTCCCATGTCCCGGACGGTAGGTGTTGACGGCCTTGATGAGCCCGATGGACCCCACCGAGATCATGTCATCCGTCTCGGCCGCGCCCGTGTACTTCTTTGCGATGTGCGCGACCAGCCGCATGTTGTGGCGGATGAGCTTTTCCTTGGCCGCCTTGTCCCCTTCCGCCGCAAGGGCGATACAGCGCTCCTCCTCTTCCCGGGAGAGAGGCTTGGGAAAGGAGCTTCCGTCCGAATAGGCACCCGTAAAAAAGAACAGCTTGCAGAGAAGCGCATAAATAAATTCGGGCATCGTTCACCTCGTGCAAAAACCGGATATAACAGTATATGCACGGGTGATTTTGTCCTATGAACTCCCCTTCCGCACAAAAAAGGACCGGACGGACGGTCCGATCCCTTTGATTTTTCCGGCTGCGGCGTCACTTTGCGGCGTTCTTTGTCTTGATCGCGATATGCACCTCGTCGAGTTGTTTTTTCTCGACGGGAGAGGGCGCGTTCATCATGAGATCGCGGGCCTTGGCGTTCATGGGGAAGGCGATGACCTCGCGGATGTTGACCGTGTCCGAGATGAGCATGACCATGCGGTCCACGCCGGGAGCGACGCCTGCGTGCGGCGGTGCACCGTATTCAAAGGCATGGTACAGGGCGGGGAACTTGCTCCGCACCTCCTCTTCGCCTATCCCGACCAGCGAGAAGGCCTTGAGCATGATGGCGGGGTCGTGGTTGCGGACGGCGCCCGAAGAGAGCTCCACGCCGTTGCACACGATGTCGTACTGCCATGCGAGGATGTCGAGCGGGTCCTTTTCTTCGAGGGCCTGCATGCCTCCCTGCGGCATGGAGAAGGGATTGTGGCAGAACTCGAGCTGTCCGCTCTCCTCCCCGATCTCGTACATGGGGAAGTCGACGATCCAACAGAACCGGTACACGTCCTTTTCGAGAAGTCCGAGCCCCGTGCCGAGCATCGTGCGGAGGATCCCCGCCCGCTTCTGCACGAGAGAGAGCTTGTCCTCGGCGACGAGCGCGACGAAGGCGTTCTTTTCGACGCCGAGCGCTTTTTTCCACGCGTCGACATTCCCTGCAACGAATTTTGCAATGCCGCCTGCGGGCATGCCCCCCTCGTCGAGCTTGAACCAGTACATCGTACCGCCTTCGGTCCTGCTCTTGAATTCCTCGGCCGTCTTGTCGATCCACTTCCGCGGGACGCTGCCGTCGGAGACGACGATTGCCTTGACGTGCTTCAACATGACGGGGTCGAACCCGCAATTGACGGTGACCTCCGTCAGGTCCCTGATGACGAGCGGGTTGCGGAGATCCGGCTTGTCGGTACCGTACGTCTCGAGCGCCTCCCGATAGGGAATGCGCAGGAACGGCGGCTTGTCGGCGGCGCGGCCCGAATACTTTGCGAAGATGGGCGGGAGCACCCGTTCCATCACGGCGAACACGTCCTCTTGCGTCGCAAAGGCCATCTCCATATCCAGCTGATAAAATTCTCCCGGAGAGCGGTCGGCGCGGGCGTCCTCGTCGCGGAAGCAGGGCGCGATCTGGAAATATTTGTCGAATCCCGCGCACATCAGGAGCTGCTTATATTGCTGCGGAGCTTGCGGGAGCGCGTAAAATTCTCCGGGGTAAATGCGGCTCGGCACGATGTAGTCGCGCGCCCCTTCCGGAGAGGAAGAAGTGAGGATGGGGGTGGAAATTTCGAGGAATCCTTCCTCCGTCATGAGCCGTCTCAGATCGGCGACGATGTGCGAACGGAGCACGATCTTTTCCTTGACGGCGGGGTTGCGCAGATCGAGGAAACGGTACTTGAGGCGTGCGTCCTCGCCCGCTTC
>CANQUL010000002.1 GCA_947627015.1 uncultured Clostridia bacterium
AGCATGGGCTCCTCGGAGCATACGACCTGCGTGGTGCCGTAGAAATCGCGGATGACGGCAAAGAGAAGGCCGCCCTTGTCGCGCTTACTGTCGAGCCAGCCCGCGAGACGGACTTTTTTCCCGACGTCGCTCTCTCTCAGCTCGCCTGCGTTGTGCGTTCTGTATTCCATAAACGTGCCTCGAACTTTTTTCTTTGATTATATTCCTTCCGGAAGAAAATGTCAAGTTTTCGTCGGGGCCTTGTGCGCATTTTTGCGGGAAGGCCGCAAAAAAAGAGGACGGCTCCCCGTCCCCGCCTCAGCGGACGATGACAAGTTTTTTCCGCGCCCGCGTGATGGCCGTATACAGCCATGCGGCGCCCTCTTCGAACCGTCTGCTCTCGTCAAAGACGACGACATAGTCGTATTCCGAGCCCTGCGCCTTGTGACAGGTGACGGCATAGGCGAACTCGAAGCGGCAGATGGTGTCCTCGCGGCGGACTCTGCGGGTGCGGAGCATCTCCGTATTGTCCTCATGAACGAGGACGCCGCCCTCGAGCAGACAGGCCTTTTCGCCGTACCCGTGGAAGTATTTGCCCTCCGTAAAGACGCCCGCATCGACGGGAAGGTCATAGACCGTCTCCTCGGCATAGTCGGCACGGAAGTCGAGCTGGAAGAGCCCGTCCTCCTGCGGCCGCACGTTGTAGCATACGCCCACCGTGCCGTTGACGAGGTGAAAGTCGCCCTTCTTGTCGAGGGACTTGGACCAGTCGTTGAGGGTGCATACGAGCTTTTCCCCGTCCGTGGGGAGGAGCGCGTCCTCGGGGATGCCCTTGAGCGAGCGGATCTCGCGGTTGAGGCGCATGCGGGTGCGGTTGGTGCCCACGATGACCTGATCGGCCTCTGTGAGAAGGCGCCTGCGCATGTCCGCCGAGATGCGGCGTTCGGACACGACGGCCGCCGAATTTCCGTAGCTCCCATAGGCGAGCGTTCCGCCGCCCCGCACGATCTCCGCCATGCGGATGATGGGGTTGTCATAGGCCTGCCGAACGATTTCCGTAAGAGTGATCGCGGGCATGGATAGGAGATTGTTGGTCCCTCCCACCGGAGGAAGCTGTGCGGGGTCGCCGCAGAGAAGGCACTTTACGCCATAGGAAAAGAGGTCCCGTATCACGTCGTCCGACACCATGGAAGTCTCGTCCACGACGATGAGCCGGATGTCCGCGGGCAGTTTCTCCCGCCGTACAAAGCGGAGAAACCGTTCGGAGATGACTTCGCCGTCCTCATTGACTTCGATGTCCTCCTCACGGATATAGATGAGGCTGTGAACGGTGGAGGCCGGCGTTCCGCTGCGGACGAGGACGGAGGCCGCCTTGCCCGTGGGTGCGACAAAGGCCGCGCTCTCGCCGGGGACAAGCCCCAGCCGACGGACGATATGGTCGACGAGGAAGGTCTTCCCCGTGCCCGCATAGCCGCACAGCACGAAGTATTGGTAGTTCATATGAAAGAACCACTCCTCGATGAGAGCGGCGGCTTCCTCTTGGTCGGCGGTCAGCCGGATATTGCGCGCGGGGGTCGTTTCCATGCCCCCATTATAGCACAACCCCGTCCCGTTTGGCAAGGATTTTGGCGGCGCGCCCTACATCCGGAATTCGGCATAGACATTTTTTCCGAGCACTTGGTCCTCGAACAGGATGGCGCCGTCCTCCATGCGGAAAGTCCGCGAGCCGCTTATCCCGCTCTGCACGGCGGTCAGAGTGAGTTCCCCGCGCTTGGGATCGACGGCGTACGTCCCCTCCCATTCGCCGCACCCGCCCTCTTTCGTCTCGTAGGAGAACGTAAAGCCGCCGCCGTAGTCGAGCTCGAGGCGCAGGAAGGAGAAGTCGTCGGTGCGGTTTTCGGCGCCGAACATCAGCCGGTCGCACGCGTAGACGCCCGTATAGGGCTTGGAGAGGTCCTCAAGCGAGCTCATCCGCGTGACGTCGCAGCCCGAAAAGGAGCATACGGACAGAAGGATGACAAAGACAAGCATAAACTTCCACATGCGGAGAGTATTTGCGTTTCGGGGGCGGATCATACGTCCGCGCGTTGACAAATCACGGAAAATGTGCTACACTCTTTGCATGACGATTTTCTATACAAGGGGACCGGCGGAGTCGGAAGCCTTCATCCGGACCGCCCTCCGTCTCTCGGGGATGCGCGTGCCCGCCGTCCTCTCCGTAAACGAACACGGCAAGCCCTACTGCGAAAACGGGGGCCCCTTTTTCAACCTGACGAACACGGACGGGCTCACCGCCGTCGCCGTCGGAGAGAGGGAAATGGGCATCGACGCCGAACGCGACCGCGAGCGCAGGGCAGACGCCGTAAAAAAACGGCTCGATCCCGAGGAACGGAACGAGTCGTTTCCGACCGTATGGACGGCCAAGGAGGCCTATGCGAAATTTCTCGGCGTGGGCGTGTTCTCCCTGCTGCCTTCGCTCCGCTTTCATCACGAAACGCTCTTCCGGGACGGGACGCCGCTCTCCGTCTTTCTCCGGCACATCTCCCTCGCGGGCTGTACGCTGTGCATATGCGCCGCCGAGCCCGAGAAGATCGCCTTCACCGAACTTTACACCTCATAGAAAACGCCTTCTTCGGGCACGATCGCACGCGCCCCGGGAAGGTGTTTTTGCAGGATGGGGGCGAATTTTTTGATGTTCATCGTATGCGTGAAGGGCGGGAACGCGTCGTCGAAGTGATCGATGAGGACCCCCTTCGGCCGGAATACGTCGAGGAACCTGATCAGATAGCGGTGCATGCGCGAACGCCCCTGAAAGGGAAACACGAGGAGGTCGCAGTCCTTGGGATAGTCGACTTCTTCGAGGTAGCCGGCGGAGCCGAGCACCACGATGCGCTTTTCCCCGTCCGAGATCTCAAAGGCATAGATGTCATCGTAGCAGCGGAAGTGATAGGCGTCGCGGATGAGCGAAATGCCAGCGCGGAAGCAGCCGAAATAGGTGCGGGGCGAGAATGCGACGCGGAGAATGGTCGCAAGGTCGAACACGCAGTGACGGCTCGCGTAGGTCTTTACGGTCAGATTTCCGATTTTTATCGTCTCATTCGCGGACATGGGTACCATGGAATCGGTGGAGATATAATTTTTCTCCGCCTGTTTGAGTCCGTTGGGCGAGACATGGACGGGCACCCCTTCCATAAAGAAAGAGATGTCCTTGAAGTGATCGAAATGAGGATGGGTGATCAGGATGGCGTCCACATCCTTTCCGTCCTCCCGGTCAAAGGGAGGACGGTTCTTGGCATGTTCCTTGAGATAGGGATCGATCAATATGCGGCTCTCCCCGCTTTCGACGAGAAGGGAGGCGGTGCCGTACCATTTTATTCTCATACGTACTCTCCAAACGGGACTATTATAGCACAGTGCGGCAGATTAAGCAATCGTTTTTCCGCGCTTTCGCCGAATCGTCCCGTTTTGAGAGTTTTTCACGCCGTCGGACGCAAGGGGCCGCTTACTTCCCCTTGACCCGTGCGATGTCGATGTTGTCCTTCTTGCGGTCGGCGAGGGCCTTGACGGGATGGTCGGCGCCCTGCACGCGATAGTCCTGTCCCAGCCGCAGGATGGCCTTTTCGATGACGGTATGCGTGCCGACGGAATCGGGCCTGCCGTTGATCTTCGTGTTATAGCCGAAGTAGCGGAAGGTATCGGGCACCTTGTCGAGGGGTTCCCAGCCCTCTTCCACGCCCGTCAGGCGCACGCTCTTCAGCACGTCGCGGATATACTCCTTCTGCGGACGGAGCTTTAAGAGTTCGGGGAATTCGCCGCCCTCGGGAAGGACTTGCTGCCAGACCTTGCCCTCGTATGTGCGGAGAAGGTCGGCCGCCTCGTGAAGGTGCGCGACTTCTTCCTCGAAATGCTGCTCCCAGATGGCCTTGACGCGCTCGTCCGTCTCGTCCTCAAAGCAAGAATAGTAGAGGTAGCACTCGGTGTATTCGTTCATGAGAAGGCACTCCCACCACGACATGGTAGGGTCCTTTAAGCTCCCGTAGCCCGTGACGTGCTGTTCCTCGATCATGGCGATCTCGTTGTAGAGCTTGCGGCCGAGCGGCGAAGCATAGAGGTTGGCGACGTTCATATAAAAGTTCATCGTCTGCTGCTCGGCGCCCGTGATGATGTTGATGTTCAGCTTGGTTTTGAGATCGTTGAGGTAGCCGTTGATATAGAAGTTGACGTCGTCGTGCGGATGGCGGTATTCGGCGACGGTGGGACGGCCGGGCATGATCTCGGTATAGGAGCCGACGAGCGCCTTGGGATCCCCTCCCTTTTCCAGCTCCATGAGGTCGGAATAGCGATACAGGTGGTCAAAATCCTCCAAAAGCGCAAAGTCGAGCTGCTTTTTGACATAGGAATTTTTCTCGCCGATCGCAAGGTTTGCGGTGAGGTCGACGGCGAGCTGTTCGTAGCCGATGGTGTGTTCGAGGATGCTCTCGTTCGCGGGTTTCAGACTTGCCACGCGCTTTTGCTGGATCTGCTCGCCGCGGCGCATGACGGCAAGGCGGCGCCTGACATCGTTGTTGGGGCACATGCGGGTGAAGGAGTTGGAGAGGCGTACGCTCTCGAACTCGGTGCCCGACATCAGAATGACGCGGGTGCGGGTGTAGGGGTCTACTTCGTTCTTGTCATAGGGCTTTACCAGCACCTTGTTCCAATTGGTAAAAACTTTGTCTGCCTTTTGCGGCTTTAATTCAAACGGATTCATTTGAACCTCCTTTGGGGAAATTTTTGCCATTGCTCCGAAAGATATACCGCAGACGGACGACTTCTTTGAAAGAAGTGAAAAAATCGGCCGCCTGCTCCGCCGTGCGAGGGCCGCCGACATTTTTTTGCTTGCAAAGTGCGGAAGAATTTGATATAATAGAAAAAACGGGCGGAAATGCACACGTTCCGCCGGAAAAATCCGCAAGAGTCTGCGGACCGAGGAGACAGCTATGATAGGGATCGTTATTGCAATGGACAGCGAAGCCGAGGTGCTCATCGATCGGATGGAGACCGAAAACATGGGTACCATGTACGGAAAGACCTTTCGCGAAGGCAAAGTTTTCGGCAAGGATGCGGTCGTCGTCGTGTCGGGCGTCGGCAAGGTGAACGCCGCCGCGGGCACATGTGCCGCGATCTCGCGGGGCGCCGACGTCATCCTCAACTTCGGCGTGGCGGGCGGCCTGAAACCCGAAAATACGGCGGTCGGCGAGGTCTTTCTCATCGATAAAGCCGTGCAGTACGACGTCGACTGTTCGCAGCCCAACGGCACCGAGATCGGCACGCTCGACGGCGAGACGGAGAACTTCCTTCCCCTCTTCTGTCCGAAGGGGCTCGGCCTTCCCCGCCGTGCGCTCGGCACGGGAGACCGCTTCAATGATTCCCCCGACGACCATGCCCTTCTGCTCCGTCTCGGATGCGACATCCGCGACATGGAGGGGGGCGCCGTCGCCGAGGTCTGCAAGTATGCGGGCGTCCCCTGCATCTCCGTCAAGGCCGTTTCCGACGTGTACGGCGCCGGCTCGACGACGGAACAGTTCCGCATGAACTTAAAACGCGCCATGCTCGAGCTCGCGGCCGAACTGCCCGAGATCATTGCCGCGGCAGAATGAACGCATTTTTGCGACATGGGGTCCGAAAAACACGAAAATTTTCGACAGAACCGAATACGGAGGCGAAATATGATCGACTTGGGAGATTGGAACCGACCGCTCGCGCCCCTCTTCTCCGATGAGCGCTATCACAAGATCCGCGAATTTCTGAAATACGAATATTCGCACTACATCGTCTATCCCGATATGTACGACCTCTATAACTGTTTCCGCTACACGCCGTACGCAAGCGTCAAGGCGGTGCTTCTCGGGCAGGACCCCTATCACAACGAGGGACAGGCCCACGGACTCTGCTTTTCCGTGCCCGACGGCATACCCATGCCCCCGTCGCTCATCAACATGTTCAAAGAGTTGAAGGACGACTTGGGATTCGATCCGCCCCGCTCGGGGGATCTCACCAAGTGGGCGAAGGAGGGCGTGCTGCTCCTCAATACGGCACTCACGGTGCGCGAACATCAGGCCAACAGCCACAAGGACTGCGGGTGGAGCTGGTTCACGGATTCCGTCATCGAACTCTTATCGCGCGAAAAGGAGCACCTCGTGTTCCTCCTCTGGGGCAGCAATGCGCGCAAGAAGAAGGATCTCATCGACCAAAAAAAGCACCTCGTCCTCGAGTGCCCGCACCCCTCTCCCCTCTCCGCCTATGCGGGATTCTTCGGATGCCGTCACTTTTCAAAGACCAACGCGTACCTCACGGCAAACGGAATCGAGCCCATCGATTGGGACCTCAATCAATAAAATGACCGAATCCGGGCATCCCATGCCCGAGGATGAGACGACAAACGGCCGCCCGCGGCGCAAATTTGCGCCGCGGGCGGCCGTTTGTTTTGACCTTGTTTTTTATTCTGCGCTCCGGAACACGAACTCCGTGCCGTCGAAGTCGACCGAGACGCTTCCGCTGACCGAAATGTTCCCCTGCAGAATTTCTCCCGAGAGACGGTCCTCGAGCAGGCGCTGTACGGTCCGCTTCAGCGGGCGGGCGCCCATCTCCTCGTTGTATCCCTCTTCCACGAGGCGGTCGAGCGCGCGGTCCGTCACCGTGAGTTCCATGCCCCGCTCCCTGAGCCGTCCCGAGAGGGCGGAGAGAAGTTTCCGGCAGATGAGGCGTGCGTCCGCTCTCGAGAGCTTGTGGAAGATGACGATCTCATCGATGCGGTTCAGAAATTCGGGCTTGAACTGCCGTTTGAGTGCACCCTCGATATTCTCCTTCATCTCGTCGTAGGCCGAGCCGTCCGCTCCGCCGCCGAAGCCGAGCGCGCTCTCCTTCACTTCGTGCGCGCCCACGTTGGAGGTCAGGATGATGACGGTATTCTTGAAGGAGACGACCCGTCCGCGGCTGTCGGTGAGACGGCCGTCGTCGAGGATCTGCAAGAGGATGTTAAAGACGTCGGGGTGTGCCTTTTCGATCTCGTCGAAGAGGACGACGGAATAGGGCTTGTGGCGCACCTTTTCGGTAAGACAGCCCTGCGTGTCGTCGTAACCGACGTATCCGGGCGGAGCGCCGATGATCTTGGTGACCGAGCCCTTTTCCATGAATTCGGACATGTCGAGGCGGATCATCATGCGCTCGTCGCCGAACAGGCTCTCGGCGAGGGCCTTGGCAAGGTCGGTCTTGCCAACGCCCGTGGGACCGACGAAGATGAAGGACCCGATGGGACGGTTGGGATCTCCCAGCCCCGCGCGCGCCCTGCGGATGGCCCGTGCGACCGCGGCCACGGCCTCCTCCTGCCCCACGATGCGGCGGTGGAGTTCCTCCTCGAGATGCAGAAGGCGGGTGCTCTCCTCTTCGGTGAGACGGGAGACGGACACGCCCGTCCAGTCGCTGACGATGGCGGCGATCTCCTCGGCGCGGATGGAGAGATGGGCCTCGTTCCGGCTCTCGTTCCATGTTCTGCGCACCTCGTCGCTCCGTTCCTGAAGGGCCGCGAGCCTGTCCTCGATCTCGGACAGCCGGTGATAGTCCTTCCACCGGAGGGCCTTGTCCTGCTCTGCGGTAAGGCGGGCGATCTTTTCTTCGAGCTCGCGGAGTTCCCCGGGCCCGATGAAGGAGTTGAGACGGGCACGGGATGCCGCTTCGTCAATGAGGTCGATGGCCTTGTCGGGAAGAAAGCGGTCGGTCACATAGCGGTCGGAGAGCTTGACGGCGGCCTCGATGGCCGAATCGGTAATGACCACGCCGTGATGGGCCTCGTATTTGTCCTTGAGCCCCTGCAGGATGATGATGGCGTCCTCCACGGTGGGCTGGTCCACGGTGACGGGCGTAAACCTCCGCTCGAGGGCGGCGTCCTTTTCGATGAATTTGCGGTACTCCTCCGTCGTCGTCGCGCCCACCGTCTGCAATTCCCCGCGGGCGAGCATGGGCTTTAAGATATTGGAGGCGTCCATGTTGTTGTCGGACGAACTTCCCGCACCCACGATCATGTGGATCTCGTCGATGAAGAGGATGATGGACTTATCCTTCATGATGGCGTCCGTCACCGTCTTTAAGCGCTCCTCGAAATCGCCGCGGTAACGCGCCCCCGCGAGGAGGCCCGTCAGGTTGAGCGAAAAGACCTTTTTGCCGCGCAGAAGTTCGGGCACGTCGCCGTCCACGATGGCCTGTGCAAGTCCTTCGACGACGGCGCTCTTCCCGACGCCCGGTTCGCCCACGAGCACGGGATTGTTCTTGGTGCGGCGGGAGAGGATCTGGATGACCTTTTCAATCTCCTTCCTCCGCCCGATCACGGGGTCGAGCTTTCCCTCCCGCGCCTTTTTGGTGAGGTCGACGCCGTACTGCATGTAATCGGCCGAATCGTCATCCTCGGTCAAGGGGGGACTCGGATTTTTATAGAGCATCCGACGCTGCGGGGGCTCGCGGGTCGCGGGCTCGTCCTTGACTTCCACAAACCCGGATACGCTCTTTTCGAGGGCGACGAGATCCGTCCCGATCGACCGCAGAATGCCGACGGCGATGCTGTCATCCTGCATCAGGGTCGCAAGCAGGACATGCTCCGTCCCGATGAAGGATCCGTGATTGTCGCAAGCGAGCTCCCACGCGACCTCAAAGACCCGTTTGGTGCGCGGCGTATAGCCATGGGTGGCCGACGAGGCGTTGGAACACTTCCGCTTGAACAGCTCGGTGTAGCGTTCGATCGTCACCCCCGCCCCGACGAGCAGACGGCCGCCCGTACTGTCGTTGACGCACAGCATGGCGAGAAGGAAGTGCTCGGTGCCGATGTAGGACGTGTTGTAGCGCTTGGCAAGATCCTGTGCAATGATCTTGACCTGTTGCATGTGTTCGGAATATCTTGACGAATCCATACTTGTCACTCCGATCGGCCCGCAACAGAGGCGGGCCGGTTTCAGATTTTGGGATGAAGCGCGCCAATGCGCTCCGAGATGAGTGCGGCGCGGCGGATGCACTGCTCTTCCAAGGGAAGCGGATGCCCCGCAGCTGCGTCGATCCCCGAGGGCCGCAGATCGATCGCGAGACGGTCGAGTGCGGACATGCCCCCCTCGAAATCGATGTAACCGATGACGACGCCGAGTTTTAAGTCGGCGATGCGGGCGTTCATTTCACGTTCTTCGAGGCGGCAGCAGTTGGAAAGGATGCCATAGGAACGGCACACCTTATCCTTTAAGAGCACACCCTCCTCCGCCTTCATGCGGGCGCGCTCCCGGAGCTCGGTCTCCACGATGACGGAAACGGCCCGCTCCACTTCGGCGAGGAGATCCTCTTCCTTGACGCCGAGCGTCACCTCGTTGCTCACCTGAAAGAGATCCCCCTCTGCGCCGCTCCCCTCGCCGTACACGCCGCGCACGGTGAGGCCGAGACGGGCGAGGACGGGCAGGATGTGCTTCATGCAGCCCCGCCGCGACAGGGCGGGCAGAAAGAGCATGACGGAGGCGCGGAGTCCCGTGCCGAGGTTGGAGGGACAGGCGGTGAGGTAGCCGAATTCCCCGTCATAGGCAAAGGGCAGACATTCGGCAACAATCTCGTCGATGCCCGCGATGCGCTCATAGGCGCGGTGGACGTCGTACCCCTTCATGAAATACTGTTCGCGGAGGTGGTCCTCCTCGTTGAGCATGAGCGAAATGCTCTCGTCTTTGGAGATGAGTGCGGCCGAGATGGCCTTGTTGCGGAGAAGTTCGCGCGAGATGAGATAGCGTTCTTTGAGAAGGGCGGCGTGCGCCTCGGGAATGTCCCGCATGCGGTAGAGGGTGAAGTCCTCGACGTCGGCAAGACGGGATGCGACGAGACGGATCATCTCGGAGGCCTGTTCCTCGGCATGGGGGTCGGAACGGAGCCGCCACGGGAAGGGATAGTCGGCAAAATTGCGCGCAAGGCGCATACGGGTCGAATAGGCGACCGATTCGTAGTCCTCGCGGAAGAGCAGATCGGGCATCATTCCACCTCCCCCAGCGCCCGCGTGACACCGTCAAGTTCGCTCCGAAGGCGTTCCTCTTCGGCGGCGTCATGGGCGTCCTGCGCCTCTTTGATGCGCTCCCGGAGCTCCACTTGTCTGCGGAAGAGCTCGTATCGTTTCTCGTTCGTGCCCTCGGGCACCTTTCCCGCATGACGGCTCTTCCCCTGGATCATGCGCACCGTCTCCATGAGCTCCGCGCGGAAGTAGGTATAGCAGTCGGCGCAGCCCACGAGCCCGGTACGGCGGTAATCGTCAAGCGACACGCCGCACGTCGGACAGGTCTTGCGGCGGCCCGCCGTCCTTCCGAGAAAGGACGCGAAAAAGTCCGCGCCCTCGCCTTCGGGATAGAGCCGCGCATAGCAATCGGGACAGAGCGTGAGCGAGAGCTCGCGGTCGCCCGTCTTTCTGTGATAGACTCTGGCACTGTCCTCGCCGCAGATGGTACAGATCATGATGTTTCCTCCCCTTCGGACTCCTCTTCGAACCGGTAGACCTGCTCGGCCGCGGGATACTTTTTCCGGTCGACTTCGGACAGAAATGCGGACATGGGTCGCGCCCAGAGCTCGCCCGCACCGTAGAGCGCACGGTATAAGACGAGCGTCCCGCCCGTCTCCGAATCGCGTGCCGTGCCCTCGACTGCGTACCTTCCTCCCTTGAAATGGCGGTACACCGCCCCAATCTTCAACGTCCTCATCGTACGATCCCGTTCCTTCGGATGCCCTCCCATGCGCCGTCGGGCAGCGGGAAGCAGTAGTCGCCGTAGCTGCAAGTGACGCGGAGGACCGTCTCCGATTGTTCCGCCTTGACGGAGAGGATGTCCTCCCACTTCAGAAAGACGCTCTCGCCGCGGCCGCTCTCCTTCCAATAGAGCCCCTCGGAATAGAGGGACAGCTCACTGCGGGCCTCCCGCCATGCGATGCCCCCGCGCAGAAGGAGCAAAATGCCGAATACGCCGACGATGGCGCCGACCGTCACCTGCCAGAGTGCGACAGGAAGGCAGGCGGCCACGAGGACCGCACCGATGCCGAAAAGAAGGTAGGCGCGCTTCCTCCGTGCGGAATCGGGCAGAAAATAGCGTTCCACCCGGGTGAATTTCTTTTTTTCGGACGTCTGTCCGCGACGCGCGCCTTCGAGCATAAGTCCGTGCCGGTCGAGCGTTTCATAGAGGCGGTCCTTGGCATCCGTCTGCACGAGTGCGGGCGTTTTTTCCGACCCCTTGTCCGCTTTTTTCTCCTTGATAAGGTAGTGGGACGGGATCTCCATGACGACCGTCCAGTCCCCCTCTTCCCGCGGCTTCGTCCGGCTGCACACCGAGAAGAACCGCATCTCGCCGTACGGGATGCGCACGCGCGCCTTGTCGGCCCCCGCGTGCAGGACGAGCGAGTCCTCTTTGAACGTCGCAAGCGTCCCTTCTCCCACAAAAAAGCTCTCTTCGCCGTCCATGCGCTCGAGAAGGTCGTCCCTCCGGCTGCGGATATCCGGGATCCGGTTGGCGACAGTGACGGAAACAAGCGCAAAGAGCACCGATCCCGCGGCACATCCGCCCAACGCGGAATAGCTCACGACGTCGGACACGGAGCCGAACTGCCCGAGAAAGAGGCACACGACGATCCCGAACAGGCCGAGGATCGCGAGAAGCGCGAGGGCGAACGCGGTGCCCGTCAGACATTTTTCAAACCTTCCGAGCGTCCGTTCCATCTTCTCGCAGAGCAATCGGTCGGCGGGAAGCGCATCGTTTATCTTGTACATGGGTATCTCCTTTGCGGTCTACATAAAACCGCGCCCGAGGGCGCGGCGGTACTATTTTTCGACGCCGGCGCGCTTCCACCACACGAAAAAGAAGAGGGCGAGAAGCTGCAGCGGCACGCCGATGAGAAAGATGAGCCATAGGGTCGGATGATGGCCGATAATGGCGAATACGGTGAGGTAGATGCAGCCGAGGGCTGTCCAGATGAGCACCGACATGCTGAGAATGCGCGCGATGCGGTAGTGCCAGATACAGCTGAACACCAATACGACGATGGCCGACGCGGGCACGGCATAGAGAAAGGCGAGCCACAGAAATTTCAGGCCCGGAAGGATGATGCCGCCGAGCACGAATGCCACGACCGCCGCAAGCCAACATAGGCCCGTGGAGAGAAGGATGATGATGAGCCTCCTCAGGTGACGGGTCTTTTTCGGCATGATGGGCGCCTCGTCGCTGTGCTCGCGGATGAGGTCGTCGACGGAGACGTTGAAACACTCCGAAAGCTGCACGAGCGTACGCACGTCGGGGATCCCGTTGCCCTGTTCCCACTTGGAGACGGACTTATCCGAATACCCGATGCGGTCGGCAAGTTCGAGCTGCGTCATGTTCGTCGTCTT
Source organism: uncultured Clostridia bacterium (assembly GCA_947627015.1). Classification (GTDB taxonomy): domain Bacteria; phylum Bacillota; class Clostridia; order Christensenellales; family Borkfalkiaceae; genus Gallimonas. Next base: position 12,389 of record CANQUL010000002.1, read on the forward strand.
TCTGAGGCGCATGATGTTTGTACCGATGATCGACGCAAGTTTTTGTTCGTCCATAGGCCTATTATACCACAGATGCGGCATGTTGTCAATCGTTCTACTCACAGTAGAGTGCGTTTTCGCAGCTCTACCCGTCGAAATTTCACGAATAGAGTCGGACAGAGAAAGAGTAGGTTGCAATCAAGGGCGGGCTGCCTTATAATAAAGGCGTAACGGAAAGCGGTCCCAGCCGCTTCCAAACACTCTCCAAAGGGAAGGCGGTGCGGCGACGCGCCGCCTTTTCCGTGCCGATTCCGATATCCTTACCCGGTTTCTTAACAACAAGGGGACGGACCGAAGTCCATCCCCTCTTCTTTTGTGTTTCTTTTGTCGGATTCAGTTGAAATACCGCTTGAGAAGGCCCTTGAAACCGGCGCCGTGACGGGCCTCGTCCTTTGCCATCTCGTGAACGGTATCGTGGATGGCGTCGTAGCCGAGCTGCTTGGCGCGCTTTGCGAGATTGAGCTTGCCCTCGCACGCACCCGCCTCGGCACTTGCGCGCATCTCGAGGTTGGTTTTGGTGGAATCGGTCACGACTTCGCCGAGGAGTTCCGCGAACTTTGCGGCATGCTCCGCTTCTTCATAGGCATAGCGCTTGTAAGCCTCGGCCACTTCGGGATAGCCCTCGCGCTCTGCGACGCGCGCCATGGCAAGATACATGCCGACTTCGGTGCACTCGCCCGTGAAGTTGGCGCGGAGGCCGTCCATGACCTCCTGATCCTCCACCTTGCCGTCTCCGACATGGTGTTCGCAGGCAAAGGCCTTTTCCTCGATGGGTTCAAACGTTTTTGCATGGCAGACGGGGCAGACTTCCACGTCGTCGGCGACGATCTCGCCGCATACAGCACATCTTTTCATATTGTCGATCTCCTTCATAAATTTCTTAATTTATTATACCACATCGCGCGCGCGATTTCAACGGTTTTCGCAAAATTTTCCGAGAAAATTTTCGAGCTCCGAGGGATCCCGGACAAAGTTCCGTGCACCCGCTTCCGCGAGCTGTTCGCGCGTACGGTACCCCCAGAGTACGGACACGGGTACCATGCCCGCGTTCTTCGCGGTCAAAACGTCCGGTTCGCCGTCGCCGACGAGGGCACAGGCCCGCAGCGGAACACGGAGCGAGAGCGCCGCATAGCGGCAAAGCGAGGGGTCGGGCTTGCAGGGGAAGGAACCGTCGTCGCCGCCGATGAAGTCGAAGAGCCCGGGATAGAACGTCCCGATGACCTTTTCGGCCGAGGCCTGCAGCTTGTTGGTGATGACGGCAAGGCGGACGCCCCTCTCTTTAAGACGGCATAAGAGCTCCCGCATGCCCGCATACGGACGGGTGAGCGCATTGTCGCTCGCCGTGTAGAGAGCGGCAAATTCGCGCAGGACGGGAGCGACGTCCGTCCCCGCGGGAAGGGCGCGTTCGATGAGCTTTTTGGCTCCGTTTCCGATATACATCCTCGTATTTTGCTCGTCGACGGGCGGATATCCGAAGGCGCCGAGCGCGGCGTTCAGAGAGGCACGGATATCGGGGAGCGTATCGAGCAGCGTCCCGTCGAGATCGAAAAAGACAGCGCGTTCCATGATCACATCTTTTCGGGCACGCCGATGCCGAGAAGCGTCAGCGCATTGGTGAGGACGGTGAGCGTCGCCGCGGTGAGCCGCAGACGGAAGGCGCGCTTCTCTTCGGTCTCCGCCCCCATGATCTTGCAGTCGATATAGAACTTGTTGAACTTCTGGGCAGTGTCTACGGCATAGCGGGCGAGATAGCTCGGTTCGTAGTCGCGCGCGGCCGCAAGGACGGTCTCGGGAAGGGCGGAAAGGGCCTTGAGAAGTTCGGCTTCCGCCGTCTCCGGGGCCGGAATTTCCGTACCCATATATGCAATTCCGCTCTCCTTCGCCTTCTGGAGCACCGACGCAGCACGCGCGCAGGTATACTGCACATACACGCTCGTCTCGCCGTCAAAGTTGAGGGCCTTTTCATAGGAGAATGTGATGTCCTTGATCTTGCTGTTGTAGAGCGCACCGAACACGACGGCGCCGACGCCCACCGTGGTCGCAACACGGTCGCTGTCCGCAAGGCCGGGATTCTTCTCTTTAAGAATGGCGCTCGCCTTCTCGATGCAACGCGCGATCACGTCCTCCAAAAAGACGACGTTGCCCTTTCTCGTGGACATGGCCCCGTCCTCGAGGCTCACCATGCCGTATGCGACGTGCACAAGGTCCTTGGCCCATTCCTTTCCCATGAGCTCGAGCACCTTAAAAAACTGCTTGAAGTGAAGGTTCTGCTGATAGGCGACGACATAAAGACATTTATCGAAGTCGTACGTCTTTTTGCGGTAGATGGCGGCCGCCATGTCGCGCGTGGCATAGAGGGAGGTCCCGTCCGATTTCAGAATGATGCAGGGCGGCATGCCGTATGCCTCGAGGTCGACGATCTGCGCGCCGCGGCTCTCCACGAGCAGCCCTTTTTCGCGCAATTCTTCGACCACAGGTGCCATTTTGTCCTGATAAAAGCTCTCCCCGGCGTACGAATCGAAGGTGATGCCGAGCAGGTCGTAGATCTTTTGCACATCCTTGAGCGTGAGCGCCTTGAACCAGTCGAACAGGGCGAGACACTCCGCGTCCCCCTCCTCGATCTTCTTGAAATAAGCGCGCGCCTCGTCGTCGAGTGCGGGATCGGCCTCTGCCTCGCGGTGAAAGCGCACATAGAGCTCATTGAGGGCACGGATACCGCCCTTTTCCACGAGTTCACGGTTACCCCAGCGCTTGTAGGCCGAGATGAGCTTTCCGAACTGCGTGCCGTAATCGCCGAGGTGGTTGATCCCCACCGTACGGTATCCGAGGAACTTGAAGATGCGGTAAAGGCTCCCGCCGAGCACCGTCGTCGAGAGGTGTCCGATGTGGAACGGCTTTGCGATATTGATAGAGGAATAATCGATACAGACAGTCTTTCCCCTACCCATGTCCGAAGAACCGTAGTCCGATCCGGCCGATTCGACCGCAGTGAGCACCTCGTTTGCGAGGCCGGCCTTGTTCACGCGGAAGTTGAGATAGCCGCCGACGGCCGAAGCGCTCTCGATGACTTCGTCCGCGGGATAGACGGCTGCAAGTTCCTCCGCAATGACCGCGGGGGACTTTTTGAGAATGCGGGCGAACTTGAAGCAGGGCAGGGCGTAGTCGCCGAGCGTCGTATCGGGCGGCACGGCCACCGCGTTTGCGATCTCCTCCGCACTCACCCCTTCGATCCGGATGCGTGCGGCAATGTAGGTTCTGTAATCCATGGATATCTCCCAAAGCGTTTTTCCGCAAGTATTATACCGCATTTTGCGAAAACAGGCAACCGAAATACTTGAAGTTTTACGGAAAAAGTTATATAATGATGGAAAGCACTGCCCCGAGGGGCTTTTTTACGGAGAATCGCTATGAAACTCGGAGTCGTAGGACTTCCCAATGTCGGAAAATCCACCCTGTTCAACGCCATCACCCATGCGGGCGCCGAGGCGGCCAACTATCCCTTTTGCACCATCGAGCCCAACGTGGGCATCGTGGCCGTGCCCGACGAGCGGCTCACCAGACTTGCGGACCTCTATGCAAGCAAAAAGGTGACGCCCGCCGTCGTCGAGTTCGTCGATATCGCGGGTCTCGTGAAGGGCGCAAGCCGCGGCGAAGGGCTCGGCAACAAGTTCCTCTCCCACATCCGCGAGGTGGACGCCATCGTGCACGTCGTGCGCTGTTTTGAGGACGAAAACGTGACCCATGTCGAGAATTCGGTGGATCCCGTGCGCGATATCACGACCATCAACCTCGAGCTCATCCTCGCCGATCTCGAGGCCGTCGACAAGCGGAGGGACCGCATCCGCAACGCGGCGCGCGGCGGTTCGGACAAGGCGGCAGCGGCCGAATTTGCCCTCCTCGACCGTCTCTATGCCCATCTCGAGACCGAACACCCCGCTTCGTCGCTCCCCGTAACCGAGGAGGAAAAGGTGCTCGTCGACAATCTCTTTTTGCTCTCCTCCAAGCCCGTAATTTACTGCGCGAACATCTCGGAGGCGGACATGGGTACCCCCGATGAGGCCTTACCGCTCGTTATGGCCGTGAAAAATTACGCAAAAGAGCACGGCGCGGAGACCATTGTCGTATGCGCCAAGACGGAGGCGGAGCTTGCGGAACTCTCCGAGGAGGACAAGGCGCTCTTCCTCGAAGAATTCGGTCTCAAAGAGAGCGGCCTCTCCAAGCTCATAAAGGCCTCGTACAGCTTGCTCGGCCTCATTTCCTATCTCACGGCGGGCGAGAAGGAGACGCGCGCGTGGACGATCGTAAAGGGCACCAAGGCCCCGCAGGCCGCGGGGAAGATCCATACCGACTTCGAAAAGGGATTTATCCGTGCCGAAGTGGTCGATTACGAGACATTGCTCGCCTGCGGCGGACTCAACGGCGCACGCGAAAAGGGCAAGGTGCGCTCCGAAGGAAAGGACTATGTCATGAAGGACGGCGACGTCGTCCTCTTCCGCTTTAACGTGTAAGCCGGATCGCCGCAACGGGCGCCGCGCGGCAGAAATTCTGCCGCGCGGCGCCCGTTTTTTTACCGTTTTTCCTCTTTCTTCCCCCTTGTTCCCCATTTTTGCCGATTTTCGGCCGTAAAACAGGCCTTAACAGCCCGACTTGCCCCTTTTTGCCTCCTTATCAATCCTCCCGCCGCGGACGCTTTCCCACGGTCTCACGGCCCTTTACGATGCAGTCCGCGGGATAGACGCCGCGGCACATCGTCAGCGGATAGACGGAGGTGCGCTTCCCGAGAACGGTCCCGGGACACAGCACGGCGTTGCAGCCGACCTCGGCGTTGTCGCCCAAAAAGGCCCCGCACTTGCGAAGTCCCGTCCCTTTCCCCGCGATCGCGACCTCCGAACCGTCCGATTTGAGATTGGAAAGCACTGCCCCCGCGCCGAGATGCGCCCGATGCCCAAGGATCGAATCGCCGATATAGTTGAAATGCGGAGCTTTTGCCCCGTCGAAGAGGATGGCGTTCTTCAATTCGCTGCAATTGCCGACGACGCACCCCTCCCCGAGGAGGACATTCCCCCGCAGAAGAGCCCCGCAGCGCACTTCGCTGCCTGCCCCGATGACGGCAGGGCCGAAAATGCGCGCACCCGGATCGACGGACGCAGCCGTGTGGACAAACACCCCCTCCCCGCGCGGCTCGAATTCGGGCCCGAGCGTGGGGAGAAGTGCGGCAAAAAAGGCGGAGAGGCCGCACAGTGCCTCCCATGGATATGGGAACAAATTGAGATAGGAGAATGCGCGCGTATGTGCAAGTGTGAACAGGTCTGCGGTCTTGGAAAGATTCGGCTCCATGGGACAGTATATGCGAAAAATCGCCCGTTTGCCCCGTCTTTTTATTTCGATTTTTATCGAAATAAGTGATTTTCGGCGATTTTTTCGGAATTTCATGCCAAATTTTGCCGAATGGTTCGAAGTTCATCGAATCGTTTGACGAGAGCGAGGCAATTTCGGACGAGGGGAAACCCGAAAGTTTTCCGATTTTTGCTCTCGTCGCACGAAAACGCGGTTTCGGCCGCTTTTTGCGTAAAAAATGTCCCCGCGGACGGTGCCGCGGAGGCGTTTTTACGATTGACCCGTCGAGGCAATGTTCTCATCGGGATCTTTGGGGTCGGGCACGATCATCGCATAGTGCGGATTGTGCGCGTATTCGAGGTCCTTCTTGGCTTTTCCTTTCTTGCTCATTCGTTCGAGGCGAGCTGCTTCTCGAACTTCGAGAACTTTTCGGCGTTCTGGTCGATCATCATCTTTGCGGCGGGCTGGACCTCGTAGTACCCGCGGGAAAGCATCTGCTCGAACACGCGGAACTGTGTCTCGGCGTGTGCGGTATAGTTTTTGAGGATCTCCTTGCGGAAGGGCTTACAGCTGCCCTCGGTGAGTGCGATGGCGTAGTAGTTCATGAGGAGCTTCTCCTGATCGAGAAGATCCTGAAGGGCGTCCTTCTCGGACAGCGTCGTCTGCATCTTGGACTTCTTCATCGTGTACCTCCCAGAACCGAGTAGAGCGCGAGGAAGCGCTGTTCGTGTTGCGACGCGATCTGCTCCATCTCGCCCGCGAGCGCGGCGTCCGTCAGGGTGTTGGCATACATGCGCGCCTTTTTGAACGCCATCTCCTCGCCGGTCAGAACATGGACCAGAACGTCCAGATCCTTTGCAGTCAAATTGGTCATAAAAAACCTCCTGCCTGTATTTTGCACAAGTAGGAGAAAAGCTATTCGTTTTTGCCGCACAAAAGGTCCCGACGGCGGAAGCGCTATCCCGCCGCCTTCATCTTTGCAACCGTCCGAAGCCCCTGTTACCGCTTCGTCTGCGCACAGTTCCACTTGCACAGCTCCGCAAGTGCGCATGTTCCGCATGCGGGCCGCTGCGAATGGCAGACCTTGCGCCCGTGCCAGATGAGCCAATGATGCGCCTTGGACCAATCGGACTGCGGGATCGCCTTCATGAGGCCTTCCTCCACGGCAAGCGGGGTCTTTCCCTCCGCAAGGCCGAGACGGTTCGCCACGCGGAATACATGCGTATCGACGGCGATAGCGTCTCCCCCGAAGGCGACCGAATAGACGACGTTGGCTGTCTTTCGGCCCACACCCGCAAGGCTTTGGAGGCCCTCGAGCGTGTTGGGGACCTTGCCTCCGAACTTCTCCACGATGTCACGCGAGGCGGAGAGGATATGAGCGGCCTTGTTGTGATAAAAGCCGCACGAATAGATATACGTCTCGAGTTCTTCCTGCGAGAGACCGAGCATAGTTTCGGGCGTGTTGTGAGCCTCAAACAGGACATGGGTCACCCGATTGACGCGTTCGTCCGTGCACTGTGCAGACAGAATGACGGCGACGAGGAGCTCGTACGGGCTCTCATAGCGGAGTGCGGGCCTTGCGTCGGGGTAGAGCGCGGCAAGGCGTTTTAAGACTTCTTCTTGCGTGTTCATATTCCCATTTTAGCATATTTTGGACAAAAACGCAAGGTCTTTACGGCCTGTCATAGAAAAACCAGCCGCCCGGACCCGCACGGAGAAATCCCGCAAAGGAGGGATCCCGTCTTGCGGCCAGCACGGTCTTTGCCCGCGGGAGAAAGCGCGCGTCGAACCGGACGGAGATCCCGCATCCCACGCCCGCCTCCCGCGGAGTGGACACGGCCTGCGCCGGGATCCCCGCCGCCTTGATCGCATTCAGAAAGTCGAGCGTATGCGCGCGCGAACGGAATACTGCCAATATCGTCATGATTGATTCCCTGCCTTCGTATAATACAATACAGATTTTATGAGGAGCCGACTATGATCTATCTCGACAATGCCGCCACGGGCGGCTTTAAGCCATCTGCCGTCCAGAGCGCCGTGCTTGCCGCCATGCGGACGTGCGCCAATCCCGGCCGGAGCGGACACCGCCTCTCCATCGCACAGGCGGAGCATGTGCTCGCCTGCCGCAATCTCCTGTCCGAGCTGTTCGACGGCTACGGATTCGAGCGCGTCGTCTTTACGAGAAGCTGTACCGAAGCGCTCAATCTTGCCATCCTCGGAACGCTCAAGGAAGGCGATCACGCCGTCATCACCGCGCTCGAACACAACTCCGTCATCCGTCCCATGGAACACCTCAAAGCGACGAAGGGCGTCCGTTACGACGTCGTCCCCTTGACCGAAACGGGAGGAATCGACGCGGACATGGTGGCCTCGTTTGTTACCGATCGGACAAAATTGGTCGCGGTGACGACGGCCTCCAACGTGACGGGTTACTGTCCCGATCTGAAGGCGATCCGTGCCGCGATCGGGGAAAAAGTCCTTCTCGCCGCCGACGGCGCACAGGGTGCGGGGCACATCCCGATCTCCATGAAAGAGATGGGGATCGACCTTCTCGCCATCGCGGGTCACAAGGGCATGCACGCCATTCAGGGAGCGGCCGCGCTCCTCTTTTCCGACCGTGTCGACCCCGAACCCGTACTCTTCGGCGGGACGGGCAGCGAGAGCTATTCGGCCGACATGCCTGCCTTCTATCCCGACCGTCTCGAGGCGGGGACGCTGTCTTACCCCGCGATCTGTTCCCTGTTCGAGGGCGCGCTCATCGGAAAAGCGCGGATCAAAGAGAGTGCGGAGTCGCTCCTGTCGCTCACGGCCATGCTGAAAAAGGCGATCGGCGAGCTCAATGGTTACACGCCCTACTTTGAGGCCAACCCGTGCGGAATCGTCAGCTTCCGCCACGAAAGGATGGCGTCGGAGGAAGTCGCAACGCTCCTCTCCGAACGCTTCGATATTGCCGTCCGCGGCGGTTTGCACTGCGCTCCCCTCGTACATGGTGCCCTCAAAACAGCTCCCGAGGGACTTGTGCGCGCCTCGTTCTCCTGTTTTCAGGGACGCCGCGAGGCCATTGCGCTCATCGCTGCCCTCAAGGCGCTCTAATCGATCCGCTTGAGCTCTTCGATGAGTTTTTCGAGCTTGCGTCTGCGGAATGCGTCGAGCATGGGCGAAAACTGTGCGTAAAATGCGTCGATCTGCTCGTTGGTCAGCGTTCCCTGCCGCTTGCCCTCGACAGCACGGGCATAGACGGCCGCGATGAGCTGCTTTTCACTCTTTCCCTGCAATGACCCGACGAGGGTCTCCGCCTCCTTGATCCATGCCTCGTCCTGCTTTTTCTTGGGCGTAAAATTTGCGAAATCATCCATATCGGACCTCCACTCCATCCTATGACGCGAACCATCGGATTGTTCGTTGCATAGGATGAAGGCATGGAAACCATGCTTCTTCTCCTCATCCTCTTTACCGTGAACGCCGACCCCGCCATGCGGGAAAAGCTGCGCGATTTTCTCTCCTTCTATCGTGAAAACCGCGATCTGATTGTTGCATTTACGCAAAACGGGGCACCCGTGTCCGAAACAGAACCTCCGAAAGTGCAAAAAGAGGACCCGCCCGAACAAGGGGCGAGTCCCGATCGCATGCTCGAAAATTTTTTGGCGCACGCCCTCTGAATCAGGCGATCATGCCGAGAAAGCGCTCGAGAAAGATATCGGTCTTTCCGGGGAGCACGGGGGCGGGGACGGGGATCGCGCCGTCCTCTGCCCTTACGCCCGTGCCGTGGATGGTCGTGCCGTTCGGCCAATAGACGCGCGCCGTGGTGAGTTTGAGCGCCCCGCCGTACGGGCTCATGATGGTCGTCTGCATGATGCCCTTTCCGTACGTCCGCGCCGTGCCGCCCTCTTCGCGCAGATAGATCCCGTCGTATTGCAGCGCGCCGCAGGAGACCATCGTCCCGATCAGACATTCGGACGCGGAGGCCGTATTTTCGTCGGCAAGGACTTTGATGTGCGTGTCCTCCCCGAAATAGCGGGAGTAGTTGTTCTGCGTATAAAGTTCGGTGCGGGAGCCGTCGTTGTAGACGGCATAACAGGCGAGCACGCGTCCCTTGTCTGCCGTACGGGGGAAGAATCCCGCGATCTGCCGGAATACATCGATCGAGCCGCCCCCGTTGCGGCGAAGGTCTACCACGAGATTGGTCCGCCCGCGCTCGCGCATGTACGCAAGGCAGGCCTCGAATTCCTCCGCCGCCGTGCCGTAGAATCGGTCGAGGCGGATGTAGGCCGTATCCTCGGGAAGGCCCGAAAGACCGCCGATGGCGGCAGCATGTCCGAGGAGCTCGCCCGTTTTCCCTTCCCGAAGGAAGCGAACCGCCGTGCCCGAGTCCCGATAGAGGCAGTAAGAAATATAGTAATCGTCTGCACGCAGCGTGTAGAATGCGGCGTCCTCACCCGATCCATCGAAACCCGCTTCGAGGACGAGTTCCTCTCTTCTTCCCGAGAGAAAGGCAAGGAGCTCCGTCGCACTGCCCGTGCGGAGGTCCGTCCTGTCGGGACCGAAGCGAAAGACGTACATGCCGTCCGAAAGGCCCGCGGCCTCGGCGGGCGAATTGCCCGTCACGCGGTAGATGCGGATGAGCCCGTTCGTCTCGATACGGCTGAACGACAGCCCCGTGTCCGCGCCTTCCCCCGCATTCATGCTGCGTACGGCCTCGTACTCCTCACGGGTGTAGAACTGCGAGTAGCTGTCGAAGCGGAAGGCATCGAAGAGCCGTTCGTAGATGTCGTCCTCCGTAAGACCCGTGTAGTAGTGGTCGCGCGCTTCGCCCACGGCCCACAGAAGGTTGCGCACATCCGTCCCGAGCGCATACCACCGCGCCGTCCATCCGGCGAGGAATCCGAAGATGAGCGCCAACCCGACGGCGCACACCGAAACGGCGATCGCGGGGAATTTTCTCTCCTTCCTTGCGGACATGCCCCCCTCGTTTTCGCTCATAGTTCCTCCTTTTTGTGAGCGGAACGCCGCAAAGACAAAGCGCTTTTGCACGCTCCGGACGCTCCGATCTTGTTCGTTTTTCAAAATTATACCATAAATCGCGCCGAAAATCAAGGCCTTGAGGGGGAAAGTTGCCGTTTCGGCGTCCGTTCGGCACAAAATCCCTCCGTTCGACGCCTCCATTTGTCCGAAATCGGGCAGATCGCGGGCCGATGAGAGGCAAAAAGCCAACTTGGGGTACTAAAACAGCCCCTCGGGAACCTCCCGGAAATCTTTCCCGGAAATTCCCTCGAAAATCGCACAAGAAAATTTGAGTAATTTGGCGAAACAATATTGACAGGTAAAAATTTTCATGATATAATAGGAAATGTACTACGGTTTTTAATCGAAAAACGGAGGTTATTATGAGCAACTCAATCTATCAGACCGGCACCGTGCCGACCCGGAGATACCGCGTGCTCGCGATCGTGTTCTTCCTCATCGCGGCAGCCGCTCTCTTCATCGGTGCACTCGGCGGTCTTGCCGCAAAGGCGGAGGGTCCCCTCAGCAAGTTCTTTGCCCTCTTTATCCACAGTGATTACATCACGGCATACTCCGATCCCAAAGTCCTCGGCGGAACGCTCTTCAGCTATCTCTATGGAATGTTCCAGATGTTTACGGCAAATTCCTTTGCGTTCTTCAAGTTCTCGGGACTTCCCCTCGAAGCCATCGCCATCCGGCTCCTCACCGTCGGAATGGTGGCCTTCCTTGCGTTCTCGACGGTCATGACCCTCGTGCTCGGGCTCGTATCCTGCCTCACGACGGGAACCAAGACGAGAAACTGCGCCATGGCGAGCGGCCTCATGCTCATGTTCTCTTACCTTTGGCTTGCGGCGACCATATTCTTTATGGGACAGGGGAAGGCGCTTCCCACCATCAAGGTCTCGTCCATCATCATCAGCTATGATCCCGTCATCTTTGTCGTCGCCGCTCTGATGAGCCTCATTATGCTCATCACGGCCGTCTGTCGCAGAAAGTGGACTGGTCTCATCAATGCCGGCCTCGTCGTTCTGCTCGGCCTCATGACCTTTGCGATCGCTTATCCCCACAACGGCGCGATCGTCTATGATTATGTGATGGAATCCATCTACGGCGGCCTCATCCACACGCCCGTCTTTGCGGAGAAGCTCATGGCAATCGCGACCCTTCTCTGTGTTGCGGTCCTCGCGTTCAACATCTTCTTCTCCATCTTCCGTCTCAACGCCAAGCGGTTCTATCCGTTCGACGCCGTTCGCTTCGCGGTGCTCTTCCTGTCCTTTGCATTCCTGTATGTGAGCTTCGCGTCCGTCACGCCGCTCGGTGAGAATCTCCGTTGGGCCATCATCACGCAGGGCAAGTGGAACATGCTCGTCGCAGCTATCCTGCTCGGCGGTTCGCTCATCGCCTTCCTGTTCGCTCTGCTCAACTGCTTCCTCGTCATCGCCCGCCGCCGTGCCGCCAAGGCAAGACGGATCGCCGCCGAAGAGGAAGAGGATCAGATCGACCGCGAGATGAACTACTCCTCGGCAGCCGAGGCCATCGCATTCGGCAACCCGCAGACGCAGGACGGCAACAATTCCGATCCGTATGCGTATGCGGCGCCCTACCTCAATAACTATCAGGCTCAGCCCATGCAGCAGTATCAGGCGCAGCCCGTACAGGCACAGCCCGGCGCTTCCAACAATGCTCCCGTCATGATCTTCATGCCGCAGCAGCAACAGCAGCCGGCACAACCCGCGTCTCAGCCCGCACCGCAGAACAGGATCATTCCCGTTCCCATCCCGATGCCCGTACCGCAGCCCGCGCCGCAACCCGTACCGCAGCCGGCACCGCAGCCCGTCATGCCGCCCATGCCGCCCATGCCGCCTCTTCCTCCCATCCCTCCGATGCCGCCCATGCCGCCGCAGAACACGGCATACGCGGTTCCCGATCCCGAGCCCGCAAAGCCGAAGCCCGCTCCCGCACCCGCCCCTGCTCCCGCTCCCGTGACGGAGCCCGCACAGGCAGTCGCAAGTGAGCCCGTTCAGGCGCAGGCACAGCCCGCTCAGGCCGCACAGCCCGCACAAGCGCAGGCCAAGACGAAGAAGAAGGTCAAGAAGCAGGTTCCCGGTTACGGCTATCCTCCTTACCCCGCATACGTCCCCTATCCTACATATCCCGCATACCCGCCTTATCCCATGCAGGGTCCGATGTTCATGCCACAGCAACAGCAGCCCGTGATCGTCATCAATAACAACATTCCGAACTACAACTCGCAGCCCGTTGCAGTGCCCACGCCCGTCGCGGTGCCTACGCCGGTCGCAGTTCCCACCCCTACCCCCGTTGCGGTACCTACGCCTTCCCCCGTCGCAGTGCCCACGCCCGTAGCCGTTCCCATGTACCCGCCTCAGCCGCCCAAGCGGAAGAAGCAGGCCGAGGAGAAGCCCGCAGAAGAGCCCAAGGACGAGAAGATCGCCGAGGAGACCGAAGTTGTCCCCGAGGAGACGCCCGTCGAAGAAGCTCCCGTCGAGGAGACCTACGTCGAAGAGACTGCTCCCGAGGAAACCTATGAGGAAGAGGCCTACGAAGAGGAGGCTTACGCAGAACCCGAGGAAGAGGAAGAAGAGGAAATGAGCGACTTCGCACGCGAAATGTACGAGCTCGCCAATTCCGAGGCAACCGCTCCCGCCGAAGCGTTCGAGGAAGAAGAGGCGAAAGAAGAAGCTCCTGCCGAAGAAGAGCAGAAGCCCGCTCCTTACTACGGACCCAAGGACGAATTCTTCGAATCCCTCAACGATGAGGAACGTGCGGAGTTCAACGACTTGTTCATCGCCTGCAAGAAGGGCAACTTCGGTCTGCCCGCCTATGAGCTCGGCGGAGACAACGATGACTTCTTCTCCGCGGTATTCCTCCGTCTCGGCAAGCTCCGTCCCAGCATTTCCACGGGATTGCTCGGAAAGATCTACGACTACGCCAACAAATAAGCGATAAAAAGAGAGAGCCCGTCGCGGGCTCTCTCTTTTTGCCTTCCGATAAGAAAAACGGAGGACGCCGTGTCCCCCGTTTTTTATTGTTCGTTCCGGATGCGGATGACAGCACAGATGCCGTCCGATTCGCTGAATCCGCGGCTCTCCGCGAGCGAATCGATGAGGTAGAGGCCCCGTCCGCGTTCGGACATGACGTCGGCGCAGACGCTGTGTTCGGGCGGGCAGAAGGGCTTTTCCCCGCGCACGAAGAGGCGGATCTCGTCCCCCTCCCTTGTATAGGAGAAGTATGCGCGGCCGCCGCCATAGCGGAGCGCGTTGGAGAGGAGCTCATCGGCGACGAGCTTGCTGTCAAAGAGTACTTCCTCGGGCACATCGGAAAATTCCCTGCACATGGCCGCGAGGGCGGCGCGAAGCGCCGAAAGATCATCTACGACGTTCACGACATGTCCTTCCTTACGTTTTCACGGATCTGTGCGAGCACCTTCCGTTCGAGACGGGAGACGCTCATCTGCGACACCCCCATCCGCTTAGCCGTCTCGGCCTGCGAAAGGGCCTCTCCGTAGCGAAGGCGGAGGAAGGTGCGTTCCCGACGGTTGAGCCCCCTCACGGCGACCGAGAGCATGTCGGCGCTCTCCATCCGCTCGATGGACCCGTCGTCGGGTGCGGGAATGGTGTCGTAATAGTTGGAAGTGCCATCCTCGGCAGGACGGTCGAGAGAGACCGTAACGCCCGCCTCCATGGCACGGACGACCTCTTCTTCGGAGACCCGAAGGCGTGCCGCAAGTTCCGCCGCGGAGGGATTCTTTCCCGTCTCGGCGGTGAGTTCCTCCGTCGCACGGCGGATGCGGGCGCGAAGCTCCGTCACCGTACGCGGAAGATGTACGAGGCGCGCGCGGTCGCGGAAATAATTCTTGATCTCACCCGCAATGGAAGGCGTGATGTATGTGGAAAACTTGATGCCCTTTTCCGGATCAAACCGTTCGATGCCGCGGATGAGTGCAAGCGAGGCGACCTGATAGAGGTCGTCGTATTCCACGCCCCTGCCCACGAATTTCTTTGCGATGACGGCGGCGATATAGAGGTACTTCTCGGCGATCTTGTTGCGGATGGTGACATCGCCCGTTTCCCTGTATTTTTGAAAGAGCTCGTCCATTACAAGGCGAAGCGGAAGCGAAGGGTCCGCAAAACGCCCGCCTCCTTTTCGATGACGAATCCCTCGGAGAGTGCTTCGAGAAGGGCCATCGAAATCTCTTCTTCGTACATGGGTACCTTGTTTTGCGTCTTATCGGTCCCCGTGACACTGACGGAGAGACCGTCGTCCTCCGAGAAGAGGAGCTCGGCCGAACGGTATCCCGCGGAGAGCAGCATGAGGAGGCTCTCGGTGACGCAGGCCTTGCAGTCCTCGGTGTCGTCGACGCCGAGCCCGACATGCGAGCCGAGCCCGCCCGTCATGAGACGGACCGTCGTCATGAGTTCCGTACGGATGGGGAAACATACTTTCATGAGAGCATTCATTCTTCTATCTCCATGATGGTATCGAGCGCACAGATGACGAACAGCTTTTTGATGCGGGGAGGAAGATGACGGAGCACCATGCGGTTTCCGCCCTCCTTGACCCGTTTGAGGAGCTTGACAAAGGTGCCAAGCGTCGTTGAATCGATAAAGGAGAGCTTGGCACAGTCAAAGATGAGGTCGGACGGCGCAGCCTTGTAGAGCTCCGCCACCTCCCCGTAAAATTCATCCGCGTTGCGCGCATCGATCTCCCCCGAGAGTGCGAATTCGAGGGGCGTGCGCGACAGAAGGGTCAATTCCTGCATGATGATTCACCTCCGCCGCATGGAACGGCTTTTTCTATCCCTATTATACCACACGGACGCCGAAAGTCAAACGTCCGCGGAAAAATTTTTCAAAAAAAGAACGGCACGCAGCCGTTCGGTCAAAAGAGCAGTCCGGCCGCACAGGCAACATAGCCGACCGCGACCGAGAAGAGGAACATGCCTCCGAGCAGCAAAAGACCCTCCCGCAGCCTTCCGCGTAGGAGTACGAGATAGCCAAGCCCCGCATTGACGATGAGCCCGCAGAGCAGTCCCCCGAAGGAGATCGCGCCGAGCGAATAGGCCTCCGCGAGAATGACGGACGAGGCACAGTTGGGAATGGCGCCGACGATCCCGCAGAGCAGGGGCTGGAGCCACAGGCCGCCGCCCTGCATAAAGGAGACGACTTGCTCTTCTCCCACAAAAAAGAACAGCGCGCCGAAGGCAAGATCGATGAGAAAGACGAAGAGCGCGACCTCAAAGGTGTGCCAGAGCGGAGAGAAGAGGTAGACGGTCAGCTTGCTCTCGTGCCGATGTTCGCACGGCGTGAGTTCGTCGCAGGCGCAATCACCCGTCTCATGGTCGTCATGGTCGGCTTCTCCGTGCGTTTCGGAAGCCTCATTCCGGACATGGATGCCGTGTTCGTGCTCATGCTCATGTTGTCCGTGTGCATGATGGGGAAGCGGCGCAAGCGTACGGCCGCGGACAAGGGCGTCGAGAAGATAGCCGAGCCCGATCCCCAAGAGCAGTTTGCTTCCGATGAGCGCCGCGGCGGAGATCAGCTTGAAAGGCCACTCGGCCGAGGAGAGCAGCAGCACGATGAGCCCCTCGTCGCTCGTTGCGACAAAGACGGCCGCAAGCGTTCCCACGGTGATGTGCCGATGCTCATAGAGCTTGGCGGCCATGACGGAAAATCCGCACATGGGTACGATCCCGAGGCCTGCGCCGAGGACGGGCGCCCACTTCCCCGTGAGTGCCGGCCGCGGTTTTCCGACCTCCGTCTTGTGCTCCATGATCTCGATGAGAAGATACAGGACAAAGAGAAAGGGCGCCAGCTTCGCGGTATCCAGCGCCGCGTCAAGAAACACGTCCCACATAAGCCTCGCCCTCCTTTTTTTCGTTTTGTGCCGCCGTGCGGCCGGTTTATGCCCTCTTCAGGAGGGACTCCCCCGTCTTTGCGTCGAACAGGAGAATGCGCGTTCCGTCAAAGGCGAAGGTGCGTTCGCCCGGAAACTCCCCTTCCGAGGCGGTGCGGACGTCAAAGCTCCAAGGCGTCTCGCCGAGCGTCTCGCAGTGCAGAAGTCGGTCGGGGCCGATGGGCTCTTCCCCCGTAACGCACGCGCGAAACGACGTCTCGGGATGCGCCTCCGCAAAGGAGGCCTCGGGCCGGATGTCCTCGGGACGCACGGCAAATACCGCTTCGCCGTCCCGTTCCGCCGCTTGGGGAAGGACGGCCGTGAAGCCGTCCGCATGCACGGTGTTCCCCTCGACACGGACGGTGCGCAGCTTGTTGAGAGCGCCGAGATAGTCGGCGACAAAGAGCGACGCGGGGGCATCATAGAGCTCCAGAGGCGTTCCGACCTGCTCGATGCGGCCCGCATTCATGACGGCGACGCGGGTCCCGAGCGCGAGCGCCTCGGCACGGTCCTCGGTGGCATAGACAAAGGAGGCGTCGAGCCTGACATGCAGCTTGGCAAGTTCCGCGCACATACGGGCGTGCAACGCTTCGTCGAGATGGTTGAAGGGGTCGTCGAACAAAAAGAGCTTGGGACGGCGCACGAGCGAACGGGCAAGCAGAACGCGCTGGCGCGTCTCCACGGGCAGCGTCTTGGTCCTGCGTCCGAGCAATTCGCCGAGGCCGAATACCGCCGCCGCGGCACGGACCTCGCGGTCCACGATGTCCTCGGGCACCTTGCGGAGTCTGAGCCCGTACGCGAGGTTGTCATAGACTGTGAACTGCGCGGGAAGGCTCTGGTTCTGCCCGATCATCGCGATGTCGCGCTCCTTGGGCGTGAGGTCGTTGGCGGTCTTGCCGTCGATGCGCAGAATGCCCTCCGTCACGTCATCAAGTCCGCCGACGAGGCGGAGAAGCGTGGATTTGCCCGAACCCTGCGGCCCGAGCAGAACGAGAAATTCGCCCGCTTCCATGGCAAGGTCGGCCTCACGGAGGGCGGTCTCTCCGCCCGGATAGGTCTTGGTTACGTTTTCAAGCTGTAAGATCGTCATGGTGTCCCTTCCGTATGATGATTCTATTATACACTTCTTTTCCAAAAAAGGCAAGAGAATTTAAGGGGCTCGCGCCGTCCGGGCCGTCCTGTGCCGTAAGACGCGCACTCCCCCGTTCTTTTCAAGCGCTCCCACGGAGACCGCAGGAAAAGCAAAACCGGCCGCATTGCGGTCGGCGATATGCTTTTGAACGTCCTGATTCGGACATGGGTAGGCCTTACGCGCTCTTCTTGTAGACGAGGCGGGGCTTGGCGTCCCCCATCACGCACTCGCGGGTGATGATGACTTCCTCCACGTTCTGTTCGCTCGGGATGTCGAACATGATGTCCGTCATGATGCCCTCGATGATGGTTCTCAGGCCGCGGGCGCCCGTCTTTAAGCGGATGGCCGTCCCCGCGATCTCGCGCACGGCGTCGTCCTCCACCGTGAGTTTGACGCCGTCGAGGCCCACGAGCTTCTGATACTGCTTGATGATGGCGTTCCTCGGCTGCGTGAGGATGTTGACGAGTGCGTCCTCGTCGAGGGCCTGCAGGGAGACGACGATGGGAATGCGGCCGACGAATTCGGGAATGAGCCCGAACTTGGTGAGGTCCTGCGGCTTGACGTCGTCGAGGAGGGTGTAGTCCACCTCGTTCTCGCCGAGCTTGACCTTTCCGCCGAAGCCGAGGCCGGAGTCGTCCTTGCGCGCCCCGACGATCTTGTCGAGGCCGACAAACGCGCCGCCGCAGATGAAGAGGATGTTGGTCGTATCGATGCGCATGCAATCCTGCTGGGGGTGCTTTCTGCCGCCCTGCGGGGGCACGTTGGCGACCGTGGATTCGATGATCTTGAGGAGTGCCTGCTGGACGCCCTCGCCCGACACGTCGCGGGTGATGGAGACGTTCTCGCCCTTTCTCGCGATCTTGTCGATCTCGTCGATATAGATGATGCCCCGCTGAGCGCGCTCGATGTCATAGTCGGCGTTCTGGATGAGCTTTAAGAGGATGTTCTCGACGTCCTCGCCCACATAGCCCGCTTCGGTGAGCGTGGTGGCGTCGCTCGTCGCAAAGGGCACGTTGAGAATTTTCGCAAGCGTCCGCGCGAGCAGCGTCTTGCCGCTGCCCGTGGGCCCGAGAAGAAGGATGTTGCTCTTTTCGATCTCCACGCCGTCATCGGCGGCGCTTCCGTCCGCAAGCGCGTTGATGCGCTTGTAGTGATTGTACACCGCGACGGACAGGACGCGCTTTGCCTTGTCCTGCCCGATGATGTACTGATCGAGTTCTTCCTTGATCTCGGCGGGTTTTTTGAGCTCGACCTTTTCCGCGGCGGGGCTTGTGCCGGGCGCCTTGGCCATCATATCGCGGCAAAGCTCCACGCACTCGTCGCAGATCGCGACGCCATCCGGCCCCGCGATGAGCTTTTTGGTCTTGGATTTCTCCTTCCCGCAGAAGGAGCAGTGCTGTTCGAATTTGGGCATATTTACTCCCTTGTTTCGTAAATTCCTTCCCCGGAGAAGCTCCGTGCGGGGCGATCCGGGAAAAAGAAAATTTACGAGGAAACCTGCTTTACGCTTTCATTTTATTCGTCCTCTTTGCCGTTCCGTCCGGCATGAGGCGTGCGGCTTGGCAATCCGGAAGGCGCCCGCGGCGGAAACCGGTTCCGCCCAAGGCAATCATTCGGAGGGCGATGTTTCGGACACGGGTGGCCGCTCTGCGGTCCGAACGTCCTTTTACCGCTTGGTGTAGACTCTGTCGATGAGCCCGTAGGCCATGGCCTCGTCGGCCGAGAGGTAATTGTCGCGGTCGGTATCGCGTGCGATGGTCTCGTAGCTCTTTCCGGTATTCTCGGCAAGGATACGGGTCATTCTGTCCTTGATTTTTAAGATGTGTTCGGCCTGGATCTTGATGTCGCTGGCCTGACCCTGCGTGCCGCCGAGCGGCTGGTGGATCATGATCTCGCTGTTCTTGAGGGCATAGCGCTTGCCCTTCGTCCCCGCGGCGAGCAGGAACGCACCCATGGACGCGGCGAGGCCGATGCAGATCGTGGACACATCGCACTTGATGTAGTTCATGGTGTCATAGATCGCCATGCCCGCGGAGACCGATCCGCCGGGACTGTTGATGTAGAGGCTGATGTCCTTGGTGGGATCCTTCCCCTCGAGGTAGATGAGCTGCGCCACGACGGTGTTTGCCATGGAGTCCTCGATCTCTCCGCTCAAAAAAATGATGCGGTCCTCGAGAAGGCGGGAATAGAGGTCATAGCTCCGCTCGCCGCCCGAGGTGCGCTCCACAACGTACGGGATCAGAATATTCTTTTCGTTCATGCCTGTTCCTCCGTTGTCATCTGGTTATTGGCCATGAGGAATTCGAAGAGCTTGGTGACCTTGATGTCGCTCTCGAGATACGTCTTCTGGCGGGGATCCATCGTCTTTTTGTAGACTTCGGGCTCCTTGCCGACTTCGGCCGCCTGCTCGGCGATGCGCTTTTCCACCTCTTCCTCGGTCGCCTCGATGTTCTCGAGCTTTACGAGCTTTTCGACGATGAGCTGGTGCAGGACGTTCTTCTTCGCCTCTTCCTCGAAATTCTTTTTGTACTCCCCGCGCGAGGAACCGATGTAGCCGAGATAGTCGTCGAGCTTGATGCCCTGATACATGAGATTGTATTCCATGCGCTGCATGAGGGTCTCCTCCTCCGTCTCGATCATGGCGTCGGGAATCTCCGCCGTCGCATGCTCGGCAATGGCGGCGAGGACGGAGTTCTCCGTCTCGTTGCGCGAACGGTTTTCGGCATTCTTTTGGAGACGCTCCCGCACCTTGGCACGATAGGCCTCGAGGCTGTCCGACCCCATCTTCTTGCCGAATTCGTCGTTGAGTTCGGGAAGCACCTTCCCCGTGATCTTGTGAAGGGTCACGGCAAAGACCGCGGGCTTGCCCTTGAGCTCTTCTGCCTGATAGGACTCGGGAAACGTGACGTTCACGTCCCGCGTCTCGCCGATCTGCATGCCGACGACGCCCTCCTCGAAGCCCGGGATGAACTGCCCGGAACCGAGCTCGAGCTCGTAGCCCTTTGCGGAACCGCCCTCGAAGAGCTCGCCGCCGACCCGGCCCTCGAAGTCGATGGTCACGGTGTCATGAAGGGCGGCCGCACGGTCGGTGACTTCCACGCTCTCCGCGATGCGCTCGCGGACGGACTCGATCTCCCGGTCGACGTCGGCGTCCGTAACAGTATAATCGTAGCGGCGGATTTTTATACCTGTGTATTTCTCGATGGCGACATCGGGACGGACGGGGACGGTGGCAACGATGATGATGTTCCCGGCCGCAAGGTCGCTCCCCTCTCCCATTTCGAAGGAGCCCTGTCCGACGACCGTGAAGTTCTGCTTTTCGGCCTCGACGGTCTCATCGAAGTGCTCTTCGAGAAGGAGGTTGAGGGCGTCCTCATAGAAGAGGCCCTTGCCGTAGAAATTTTCGAGGATGTGCTTGGGGACCTTGCCCTTGCGGAATCCGTTGACTGCGTACTTGTGACGGGTCCTCAGGTATGCCTTGTCGTTGGCGGCGGTCCATTCGTCGGGTCCGAACGTCATGGTGATCTTGACGGTGCTCTTTTCAGCGGGGGTTGTCTGATACTTCATAATCACTCCTAAATTTGCTTCGTATGGTTTCGCACGGTATATTTTACCATAAAGCGCCCGAAAAGAAAAGCGTTTTTGTTTACATTTTTTTTGTTTTGAAGTATAATGTTGATACCACATCCCCGGGAGGTACGGCAAAATGCCGCAGGACGCCTTTACGCTCCGTCTCATTGCGGGCGAACTCGACAAGACGCTCGCCGGCGGACGCATCAACAAGATCGTGCAGCCCTCGAAGGACGAAGTGCACCTCATCCTCTATGCGGGAAGGACGTACCGGCTGATCCTGAGTGCCAACGCTTCCGACTGCGGCGCGTACTTCGACGATGCCGATACGGAGAGCCCGCTCGTCGCACCCAACTTCTGCATGCTGCTCCGGAAGCACATCCTCGGCGCGCAGATCACCAAAGTCGCCCTCGTCGGGTTCGAACGCATCCTCGCCTTTACCCTTCTCGGCAGCACCGATTTTTCCCGTTCCGAAAAGACGTTATACCTCGAAGTGATGGGCAAGTACTCCAACCTCATCCTCACGGAAAACGGGGTCATCCTCGGCGCGCTCAAGACGACCGCCCTCGACGAGAACGTACGGCGCATCATCTTTCCGGGCGTCGGGTATGTACTTCCCTCCCCGCAGGACAAGACGGACCCGCGCGATGCAGAGGCCCTCGAAAACGTGCTCTCCGGGGCGGAAGGAGACCTCGGGCGGTACCTCTTTACCCGCGTTGCGGGACTTGCGCCTTCCACGGCCTCCTTCATTGCGGAGAGCTATGCGGGCGGAAGCCTCGCAGATCACGTCCGTGAATATATCTTTTCGGACATGGTATCCCCGTGCGTCGTCGAATGCGACGGCGTGCCCGTCGATTTCCATGCCCGTTTCCGCGAGGGAGGGATCCCCATGCCCACGCTGTCCGCGGCGCAGTCGTACTACTACGGCATCCGCCGTGCGTCCGAACGGCGCGCCGCCGTACGCCGGACCCTCGCCGCCGCCGTCCATTCCGCCCTCAAAAAGCAGGAAAAGCGGCTCGCACAGATCCTCGAACGGCAGACGGAATGCGCCGACTGCGAAACGCTCCGCATCAAGGGAGAGCTCCTTACGGCCAATTTGTACGCCCTCACCAAGGGCATGGGTGGGTGCGAGCTCGTCAATTGGTATGATCCCGCGGGAGGGACCGTGCGGATCGCGCTCGATCCCCGTCTCACTCCCTCCGAGAACGCACAGAGCTATTTCAAGCGGTACCGCAAGGCGCAGCGTACGCTTGCCGCCCTTGCCCCGCAGGAAACGGAGACGCGCACCGAACTCGAATATCTCAAGAGCCTTGCCGCGGCGATCGATTCGGCCGAGACGGAGGAGGACCTCGAATCCGCCAAAGAAGAACTCGAGGGAGCGGGGCTCATCCGGGCTCCCTCCGAGCGTCGCACGAAGAAGAAGGCGGAGATCCCCTTCCGCACCTTCGAGCGGGACGGATTCCGCATCTGTGCGGGACGGAACAATCTCCAGAACGACCGTCTCGTCCGCATGAGTTCGCCCGACGACCTCTGGCTGCACGCCCAACGCTATCACTCCTGCCATGTCGTCATCCGCACCGAGGGAAGAGAAGTCCCCCAAGACGTCCTGCAATTTGCCGCCGACCTCTGTGCGCGCTACTCCGATTCGAGCGGCGACCGCGTGCCCGTCGACTGCTGTCCCGTCAAGTTCGTCAAGAAGCCCAAGGGCGCCAAGGCAGGCTTCGTCACCTATTCCGGATTCATCACGCTCGCGGGCATACCTTCGACACCGAAGAGCGGCGCATAAAGAAAAAGCGGTTTGACTGTTCGTCAGACCGCTTTGATTTTTCAGACACGCATCAAGAAAAGAGCGGGGTGGAGAGGTACCGGTCGCCGCCGTCGGGGAAGAGCACGACGACGGTCTTTCCCGCGAACTCCGGGCGCTTGGCCATGCGGATGGCCGCCCACAGCGCCGCGCCCGAGGAAATTCCCGCGAGGAAGCCCTCCTTGCCCACTTCCCGCGCACAAGAAAAGGCGTCCTCGTCGGCGACGGGAATGACTTCGTCGAGAATGTCGCGATTGAGCACTTGGGGTACAAAACCCGCGCCGATGCCCTGAATTTTATGCTTCCCCGCGACCCCCTTGGAGAGAACGGGCGAGGAGGCGGGCTCCACGGCGAAGATCTTAACGGCAGGATTCTGCGATTTGAGGAATTCCCCGACCCCCGTCACGGTGCCGCCCGTACCGACTCCGGCGACGAACGCGGCTACCATGCCCGCGGTGTCCTTCCAGATCTCCGGTCCCGTGGTCCTCCGATGGACGGCGGGATTGGCAGGATTGGTAAACTGTCCCATGATGACGCTGCCCGGGGTGCTCTCGCACAGTTCTTCCGCTTTTTTTATGGCTCCCTTCATGCCGGCGGCGCCTTCGGTCAGAACGACCTCCGCCCCGTAGGCCTTTACGAGATTGCGGCGCTCCACGCTCATCGTCTCGGGCATGGTCAGAATGACCCGATAGCCCTTGGCGGCGCCGACGGCCGCAAGCCCGATGCCCGTGTTGCCCGACGTGGGTTCGATGATCGTCGCGCCCGGTTTGAGCCGTCCCGACTGCTCGGCGTCCTCGATCATCGCGAGGGCGACACGGTCCTTGACGCTGCCGGCGGGGTTCGCGGATTCGAGTTTTGCATACAGCTTTGCCGTGAGCCCGTACGCCTTCTCGATGTGACAAAGTTCGACAAGAGGCGTATTTCCGATCGCCTCTGCCGCAGAATGAAAGAGTGACATAAATTGCCTCCTATGTTTTTTACATTATATCCCGCGCGCGCCGCAAAGTCAACCGTTTGAAACAACTTTTTTCGCGGACGGAGAAGAATTTTACAAGAGCAAGACAAGATATCCCCCACCCATGTTCGAAGGCACAAAGAAAAAACGGCCCGCAGGCCGTTTTTTGATCCCAAGCGAAGGCTACTGCCGCGAACAGGCCTTGCCCTGCGGATAGAGCGGGAGTTCGAAGAATCCCGAGCAGACCTCCTGCGTGTATTCCTGTGCGGGCGGAATGGCGCAATAGCCGTAGCTCGGCACGAGAAGTTCGACCTGCATCGCGATCTTGAGGATGCAGGTGAGGCACGCGCTCAACGTGAACGTTCCGTCGGCGTTGAAGGAGCCGTCGGGCGAGACGCTCGAAGCGACCGCCGTGACCGTATAGGGCATGACGGATGCCGGCGGGACATACATGAGGACGTCCTCGGTGATGGAGACGGAGCTCGTTGCGACGCCCTCCGTGCCGTTCGCGTCCACGTAGGCGATCTCGAGGGGAACGGTGACGGTCGCCTGCACGCGTGCACAGCAGCCCTCCGGCTGCCGCTCGACGTTCAGGTTGGACACGGTACCCACCGATGAGGTCGAACGCGCACTGACGAAGGTCAGAGGATATGTAGGATTCGCGGGAGTGAACGAGGTCACGGCGGCGGTATAATTTTCAAGACGGGTCTGGATAATGCCCGCGTCGAAGATCTTTTCCGCCTGAATGCAGACCTTTTCGCACAACCCGTTCAGCGGATTGCCCGTGATCGTGCCGGGGCAGTGGTCCGAGGAAAAATTGGAAAAGAAAGACATTGATTACCTCCGTAAGACAACCGTTATTCGGTTTACTGCATTGTATGCGGCGGGGCGGGGACTTTGTGCGTCACAGGAGGACCGTCTGGCCGATATACAGACAGTCGGTGCCGTTCTTTTGGCGGAAGACCGCGGGCGAACCGCAGAGAAGGCTCCTCGTCTCCCCTCCCCGCACCGTATAGAGATCGCCCGCGGCGGGCGGGATTTTGAGGACCTGCCCGAAAAAAGGCTCCTCCGTGAGACGGTTGTATACGGCGAGAAGACGGGGCGTGAGGCCGAAGGCTGCGGCACAGTCGGCGAGCGTCTGCCCCCGTTTGAGACGGTAGTATGCGGGCACATCGAGGATCAGCTTCATACAACTATCGTATGCGCATGTTCATAAAACGGTGCATCCCGCGAATACAATAAGGCATGAACTTGTACAAGACCGCCGCCATCGTCACCGTGTTCACCGCCTTCGAACACGGGCTCGGCTTTCTCTACCGCATTCTCCTCTCCCGCATGCTCGGCCCCGAGGGGCTGGGCGTCTATCAGGTCGGACTCACCGTGTTTGCCGTCTTTCTGACCGTCTGCTCGAGCGGCATGCCCATCACGCTGTCGCGCGTCATCTCCAAGCACCGGGCGCACGGTTCCCTCGAGGGCGAACAGCGCGCGACGACGGCCGCCATCCTCATGACGGCGCTCTTTGGGCTCGCCGTGACCCTCTTTCTCTTTGCCCTCCGCGGACCCTTCACCCGCGTCTTCTCAGACCCCCGTTGCGCCGACGTCTTTTATATCCTCCTCTTCAGCTTATCTTTCACCTCCGTCTATGCCATTCTCCGCGGAAGTTTCTGGGGGAATAAGCGATTCTTCGCCTACTCCGTCATCGAACTCATCGAAGAGATCGTCATGATCGCGGCGGGCATCTTTCTGCTGCTCTTCGGCGGCTCGGGGATCGCGGACGCCAACAAGGCCGCCGTCGCCGTGCTCCTCTCCTATCTCGCTTCCTTCTCCATCGCCCTCTTCTACTTCTTCCGGAAGGGCGGGCGGCTGCGGTCGCCGCGCGGGGAGATGAAGCCGCTCGCAAAGAGCGCACTGCCCGTCACCGTGATGCGCACATCCTCCTCTCTCGTCAACTCGGCGGTCTCGGTGATCTTCCCCGCCCGTCTCATGGCGTCGGGCATGTCCTCGTCGCGGGCCATGAGCGCGTACGGCATCGTCGGCGGCATGGTCATGCCCGTCCTGATGGTCCCCAGCTCGCTCATCAGCTCCATCGCGTTGGTGCTCGTTCCCGAACTCTCCGAGAGCTATTACCGCGGGGAACGGGAGAAGCTGTCCCGCCTCGTCAAGCGGGCCGTCGAGACGACGCTGCTCATCGCGGGCGCGCTCGTCCCGCTCTACTGCGCCTGCGGGGAAGGGATCGGCATCCTGCTGTATTCCAACGCCGAGAGCGGAAAACTCATCGCGGCGGGCGCGCTCATCCTCATTCCCATGAGCATCACGCTCATCTCGACGAGCCTGCTCAACTCCATGGGCTGCGAACGGGCCACCCTGCTCTTTTTCCTGCTCGGCTCGGCCGCCATGCTCGCGATCGTGTGGTTTCTGCCCGCCCGTCTCGGGAGCGCGGCGCTGCTCGTCGGCATGGCCGCGGACTATTCGGTGACCGCGCTCTGTTCGCTCGTTCTTCTTATAAAAAAGACGGGAAGGCTGCACATGGGGAAGTACCTCCTTCGGCTCGCACTCATCGTTTTGCTGTGCTCTGTCTTGGGCATGGGTATGCGCTCGGCGCTCATGCTGCTTCTTGACTACGTCTGGGCGCTCGCGATCACCATGCTCTTTACGGGCGGGATCGAAGTGCTGCTCATCCATGCCTGCAAGCTCTTTGACTTCCGTGCCGCATTCGCAAAATTCTTTTCGGGGAGACGGAAAAACCCAAAATCCGAAAGAAAGCGCGCCGCTTCGTAAATTTTGCCGAAATTTTGCGAAATTCCCCGTTTCGAATGTTGCCTTGGAGAGAAAATCGTGGTATAATAGGGAAGCAAAACCAAAACGGAGGATCCCCCTATGAAACTGACGGAAACGCGCAAGAAGGAACTGCGCATCACGGTGGATTACACCAACATGACCGATAAATATCTCGGCGACAAGGGCATTTCGCACAAGACCATCGAGGCACACCGCAAGATCGCGCGCGCCGCGCACGCCTATCTCGCCGAAAACCGCGGCAAGGACGAACTGTACACGGGCTGGACCGAACTCCCCTACAATCAGGACGAGATCGTCGCAGACATTCTCGAGACGGCCAAGGCAGTCCGCAAGAAGTTCGAATACTTCGTCGTGCTCGGCATCGGCGGATCGGCGCTCGGCCCCATCATGGCCTTCCGTGCGCTCTGCCATCTGCATTATAACGACCTCCCCCGCTCCAAGCGCAAGGGGCCCAAGTTCTATGTCGAGGACAACGTCGACCCCGTCCGCATGAAGGAGCTGCTCGACGTCATCGACATCAAAAAGACGTGCTTCAACGTCATCTCCAAGTCGGGCGCCACGAGCGAGACGATGGCGCAGTACCTCATCATCTCCGATCTGCTCAAAAAGGCGGGCGAGAACGTCAAGGACCACCTCATCTTTACGACGGACGCCGCGCGCGGCAATCTCGTCAAGATCTCCAAGGAGCTCGGCGGCGTAAAGAGCTACGTTCTCCCCGACGGCGTGGGCGGCAGATTCTCCGAACTCTCCCCAGTAGGACTTCTCCCCGCGGCCGTTCTCGGCATCGATATCAAGGCCATGCTCAAGGGTGCGGCCGCCATGGATAAGTTCTGCAAGTCCCCCGACCTCTACAAGAATCCCGCGCTCATGCTTGCGACCCTGCAATACATCGCCATGCAGGACGGCAAGAACATCAACGTGATCATGCCCTATTCGGACAATCTCCAATACGTCTCCGACTGGTTCGCCCAGCTGTGGGCGGAATCGCTCGGCAAGAACATCACCCTCGACGGGAAGCCCTGCCACGTCGGCCAGACGCCCGTGAAGGCGCTCGGCGTGACCGACCAGCACTCGCAGGTCCAGCTCTACACCGAGGGCCCGTATGACAAGGTCATCACCTTCCTCTCCGTCGGGAGCTACAAGGAAAAGACCCCCATCCCGCGCGGCTGCGAGAACATCCCCGACGTCTCCTTCCTCGGCGGACACACGATGGAAGAGCTCATTCAGGCCGAAAACGTGGCGACGGCCTATGCCCTCACCAAGGCGGGACGGCTCAATTACACCGTCTTCCTGCCCGAAGTCAACGAGTACACGCTCGGCCAGTTGCTCTTCCTTTTTGAGATGCAGACCGCGTACACGGGTGCTATGTTCAACATCGACACCTACAATCAGCCCGGCGTGGAGGCGGGAAAGAAGGCGACGTTCGCCCTGCTCGGGAAGCCCGGCTACGAGCTCCAGCGCCGCGACCTCGCGAGCACGGGCTCGGATGCCGAATTCATGATCTGACCTTTGAGCCCAAATGGTTAATGACAGAAAAGGAGCGCCCGACGGCAGTTGCCGTCGGGCGCTCCTTTTCTTCGGCGGAGTTACTCCGCTTCTCGTTCCCTAATATCGATCTCGTACTTCTTGCTGTCACGGGGGGTCTTGGCGCGCACGAGCGTGCGGATCGCCTTGGCGATCTTGCCTTGCTTGCCGATGACCTTGCCCATGTCCGACCCCTCGAGAAGCACGGTGATGACGATGGCGTCCTCCTTCTCCTCGACGGTGTACTCGACCTTATCCTTCTCCTCGGCGAACTGGCCGACGAGATACTTTACGAGTTCCAACATCTTAAAAACCTCCTGTAATCAGAGTGTGCATTCGAAACAAAGCGATTCCTTTCGGACATGGGTGCCGCGAATGCTGTCCGCATGCTTACTTCTTCTTTTTCTTGCCCTTGGTCTTGGCGGGGGAGAGTTTGTCGCTCTTTTCCACGGCGCCGGCCTTGACAAGGAGATTCCTGACCGTCTCGGTGGGCTGGACACCCTTGGCGAGCCATTCCTTGGCAAGCTCGGTGTCGACTTCAAGCGTCACGGGGTTGGATCTCGGATCGTAGAACCCGATCTTCTCGATGTACTCGCCCGTCGCCGCCTTGCGCGCGTCAACGACCACGATACGGTAGACGGGAGACTTTTTGTCGCCCATACGCACCAATCTCATTTTGACCATATTTGTTACCTCCGATTGATTTTCGATTTTTTATTTTATGTCTGTATGATCAGAAGGGAAGGCGGAACCTGCCCTTACCGCTCTTCATGCGCTTCATGAGCTCCTTGGTCTGTTCGAACTGCTTCAGGAGCTGGTTGACGTCCTGCACCGTGGTGCCCGACCCAAGCGCGATGCGGCGCTTCCTCGACGATGCGATGATCTGCGGATTGTCGCGTTCCTTGGGGGTCATGGAGAGGATGATGGCGCGGATGCGCTCGAGCTTCTTTTCGTCGATATCCCCCTCGCGGATGCCGAGCTTGCCCGCACCGGGGAGCATGCTCATCACGGCGTTGGCGCCGCCCATCTTTTTGAGCGTCTCGAACTGCGCAAGGTAATCGGACAGCGTGAAGGAATTTTCGCGCATCTTTTTTTCGAGGGCCTTGGCCTGCTGTTCGGAAACGGCCTGCTGCGCCTTTTCGATAAGAGACAGCACGTCCCCCATGCCGAGGATGCGGCTCGCCATACGGTCGGGGTAGAAGGGCTCGAGGTCGGTGAGTTTTTCTCCCGTCCCGACGAACTTGATGGGCTTGCCCGTGACTGCCTTGATGGAGAGGCATGCGCCGCCGCGGGTGTCGCCGTCGAGCTTGGTGAGGATGACGCCCGTGACGTTGAGACGGGTGTTGAAGGTCTCGGCCACGTTGACCGCGTCCTGCCCCGTCATGGCGTCGACGGTGAGAAGGATCTCGGTGACCGCCACCTCTTTGGCGATGTTCTCGAGCTCCTGCATGAGCTTTTCATCGATGTGGAGACGGCCCGCCGTATCGATCACGACGGTGTCATACCCCATCTTCTTGGCATAGGCGACGGCCTCTTTCGCCGTCTTGACGGGATCCTGCGTCCCCCGTTCGAACACCTCGGCGCCCGCCTTTCCCCCCACGACCTTGAGTTGGTCGATGGCCGCGGGACGGTAAATGTCGCATGCGGCGAGGAGCGGCTTTTTGCCCTGCTTTTTGAGCTGGATGGCAAGTTTTGCGCACATCGTCGTCTTGCCCGCGCCCTGAAGGCCGCACATCATGATGACCGTGGGCGGGTTGGATGCGACTTCGAGCTTTGCGTTGGAAGGCCCCATGAGGGCGATGAGCTCATCGTTGACAATCTTGATGACCTGCTGGGCGGGGTTGAGGCTTTCGAGGACCTGCTGCCCCACGGCCTTTTCGGAGACGTCGGCGATAAAGCTCTTTACGACCTTTAAGTTGACGTCGGCCTCGAGGAGAGCGACGCGCACCTCGCGCATGGCCGAACGGATCTCGAGTTCGGTGAGCTGCCCGCGCTTGGTGAGCTTGGAAAAGATATGGTTGAGACGCTCGGAGAGCGATTCGAAGAGTGCCATTTATTCCTCCTGACCGAGATCGATGGCCTCGCCGACCGATACCATGTCCGCGATCGCCTTGATCTCTTCGGATAATTCGGGGTGGGCTTCGGCAAATTGTTCCATCGCCCGGGTCACGCGCGTCATCATCTCCGATACCGCAAGATCATAGCGTTTCGTCATTTCGCCGAAGTGCAGCTTTTTCTCATAGGAATCGAGCAGCCGGCGGCTCGTCTTGAGCGTGTCGGAGACGGCCTGCTTGGAGATCCCCTTCTGCTCCGCGATCTCGGAGAGCGAGAGGTCGAGCGCATAGTACTGCTCGCAGATCTCGCGGCGGGTCTCGGTGAGAAGAGGGCCGTAGATGTCCCACAGCTGCAGATACCTGAGATGCTCGCCCTTGGGAACGGACTCCGGCGTTCCCTTGATGGTCGCGATAGGCATCGTTTCCCCTCCCGTCAAGCTGAATTCCTTGACCTATTATAGCAGATAACCGCGCTCCCGTCAAGCGATTTTCCTTGACAGGGAGAAATTTTTTTACGGAGTTCGGGAAGAGGTGCCCGAAAGGAATAAAAAATCCGCCAAGCGGTCTGCTGGGCGGAGAAGTAAAGGTCGAACAGTTGTACGTCGTTCAAGTCCTTCATTCCACGCCCCTTTATCGCCATTACAGCAGAGAAAAAATCGCCCGTCAAGCATTTTACTTGACGGGAAGAGTTTTTTGTTTGTCGGAGACGCTTCCCCTTCATCAGAGAAGTTTTTCTTTCAATGTGAGCGTCATGTCGCGGTAGCGGGCAAGTGCGCCGTCGCTGTCCCCGTTCTCGATGCACGCCACGCACTCCGTGACTACGCCGTAGATGTACTCGTAGTATTCCTTCTGCTTGCCCGAAGCCTCGATCTTCTCCACGATCTTGGGTGCTACCTTATAGTACTCCTCGACGAGGGCGCTCCCCTCCGCCGTCTTTTTGAGATGATTGTCGCGGAATGCCCGCAACGTCGTGAGTTCGTAGCAATCGTCGGGCTTGCCGAAATACCCCACACACGCGGACGTCAGGTAGCAGGAGGACGAGGAACGCTCCTCGTACCCTTTACAATACCAACGCCATTCTCCTCTAAGATGGTAGTCGCCGTCATAGTTGCAATAGTAATCGTCGTATGTAACATGATCGCCGGGTATATTCGTAAGATGAACACATTTCCCACATTTTACCCCATCCATAATTTTTTCCTCCGTAGATAAATTTGTTAAATCAATTATAACACTTCCTACCCCCCCCCTTGTCAAATGTTTGAAGGGGGATCGGGAAAAAATTTTTGCGCTTTTTCGACAAAGTTGCGGGGAATACAAAGGGCGGCACAAGCCGTAGGCGCAATACGGGGGGTGCGGCGGTCCCTGCCGCCACGACCGGGGACACAGGGGCAGGGGGAAATGCAAACTATGCGCCGCCGTGCAACTGCACGGCGGCGCTCTGTGGGAGGCGGGTCTCCTGCCGCTCCACGTCCTCATTTGCCACACCCCGTAGGCTTAATGACTTTGAGGACAGACTATTCGCGGGCGACTCGTTGAGAGAGGCACAAATTCCGTCCTCGTTCAAAATCTTTTGCTTGGCAAAAGATTTTGAACGAAACTTTATATAAATCCTTCGACGAACTGTTCTGCGTCGAACAACTCTATATCCTCGAGTTTTTCGCCGACGCCCGCATAGACGACGGGGATCCTGAGTTCGCCGCAGAGCGAAAAGACGATGCCGCCCTTGGCGGTGCCGTCGAGCTTGGTGAGGACGATGCCGTCGAGGGAGACGGCGTCCTTGAACACCCGTGCCTGCGAGTAAGCGTTCTGCCCCGTGGTCGCGTCGAGCACCAGAAATTTATAGAAGGCGGCCTCGGGATATTCCCGTTCCACGACGCGGTCCATCTTTCTGAGCTCGTTCATGAGATTTTCCTTGACATGGAGGCGGCCCGCCGTGTCGATGAGGAGCACGTCCGTCCCCCGCGCCTTGGCCGAAGAGACGGCGTCGAACACGACGGCGGAGGGATCGCTCCCCTCTTCGTGCTTTACGATGCGCACCTTGGCACGGTCGGCCCAGATGCCGAGCTGGTCGATGGCGGCCGCACGGAAGGTGTCCGCCGCGGCAACGGTGACCGACTTCTTTTCCCGCACGAAATAGTTGGCGAGCTTCCCGATGGTCGTCGTCTTGCCGACCCCGTTCACGCCCACGAACATCATCACGCACGGATACTTGATCTCGGGCATGGGTGCCTCATCCAATGTCTCTTCGAGAATATCTTTGAGGAGATCGGTGACGAACCCCTCGTCCTTTATCTTGTTTCCGATCGCCTCTTCCTTGACCTCTTCGACGACGGCCGCGGCCGTCTTGACCGAGACGTCGGAGGAGATGAGGATCTCCTCGAGTTCCTCGTAAAAGGCGTCGCCGATCTTGTTTTTGAGGAAGAGCTGGCGCATCTTGGTGGAGACGTTGGCCTTTGTCTTTTTGAGTGCTTCCTTGATCTTTCCGAAAATGCTCATACCGGGGATTTCCTGTTATGCGATGACGGTATCGCCGCCGAGACGCTCTTCGACCTCGCTGAGCTTGACCGAGACGATCTTCGACACGCCCTTCTCCTCCATGGTGACGCCGAACAGCGTGTCGGCCTGATTCATGGTGGGCTTTCTGTGAGTGATGACGATGAACTGCGTGTCATGCGAGAACTTTTTGAGGTACTTGGCAAAGCGGTCGACGTTGGCTTCGTCGAGCGCCGCCTCGATCTCGTCGAGGATACAGAAGGGCATGGGGCGCGTCTTTAAGATGGCGAAGAGGATGGCGATGGCTGTGAAGGCACGCTCGCCGCCCGAGAGAAGGGAGATCTTGGTGAGCTTTTTGCCGGGCGGGCAGGCAATGATCTCGACGCCCGCTTCGAGCGGATCCTCGCACTCCGAGTAGTCGAGCTGCATCTCCGCCTTGCCGCCGCCGAAGAGCTCCTTGAAGATCTGCGTGAAGTTGGCATTGATGGCGTTGAATCCCTCGTCGAACTGCTTCTGCATGGTGTCGCGGAGCTCGTTGAGCACGCCCGTGAGGTCGACGATGCCCTTTTCGAGGTCGTCCTTTTGCGTCTGCATCTCGGTGAAGCGCGCGAGCAGGTTTTCGTAGTCCTCCTCGGCGTTCTGGTTGACGGGCCCGAGGGCGCCGATCTTGTGTTTGAGGGAATTGATGTTGGCGTTGGACTGCGAGAAATCGTAGTTGGGGTCGCGGAATTCCTGCGCGCTCTCATAGGTGAGGCCGTAGTTCTCCTCGAGACGCTGTTTCATGTTCTCGAGGATGGTCTCGGCGCGCGTGATCTCGTTCTCCGCGGCGTGCTTTTCCTCGCTCGTCGTCGTCTGACGGGTGAAGAGGTCGCGCTTTTCTTCGGCAAGTTTTTGCTGACGCTCTGAGAGCTCGCGCTTCTGCTCCTCCACCGCCGCAAGGTCGGCATGGAGCTTGGCGACGGTGCGCTGCTCCGCCTCGGTCAGCGTGGACTTGGCCTGCTCGCGCTTGGCCTGTTCGAGGTCGGCCTCGAGCTTTTTGACGTTGGCGCGCGTCTCGTCGATCTGGCGGAGACGCTCCTCCTTCTCTTCGAGCAGACGCTTGATGTTTTCTTCCTCCGCGGCGCGGCCCGACTTCGCGGTCGCACCCTCGACGAGCAGGGCATGTCTGCGATCGGCAAGTTCGTCGCGCTTCTGTTTGAGGTCCTCGATCTGCGCGGTGCGCGCCTGTGCCTCGTTTGCGGCCTCGGCACGGATCCGGTTGAGGAGCTCCTCGCTCTCCGCCGCGGACATGGCCTCGCCCTCGAGGTCGGTCGCCTGACGGGTGAGCCGCGAAAGCAGGGCGTCGCACTCGTCGAGGTCGGTCTGCGCGTCGGCGATGAGTTCGGCGAGCGCCAGTTCCTTTTGCGAGAGCGCGGCGAAGTTCGCCGTCTCTTCCTGCACCTTGACGCGGAATTTTTCGTACGCGGCACGGGCTTCTTCGAGCTCCTTGCTGCATGCGGCAAGCGCCGTCTTGAGCTTTTCGAGAGAGGCTTTTTTGCGGGCGATGCCCTCTTCGCACTCCTTGATGTTGCGCTCCCCCGCGAGGAGGTTTCCGCTCTCCTTGCGGTGCGAACCGCCCGTCATGGCGCCGCTCGTTGCGATGTTGTCGCCGTCGAGGGTGACGATCCGGAAGGCCCGCGGGTACTTTCTCGCGATGTTGGTCGCGCTGGCGATCGTGTCGCAGATGAGCGTGTTGCCGAGGAGATTTTTTATGACGTTTGCATAATAGGGGTTGTATTTTACGAGGTTATTGGCAAGTCCCAGTGCGCCGTTTTCACGGAGAGCCATTTCGGCCTCGCGGGAATCGGGACGGGGCCGCATGGCCTCAACGGGGAGGAAGGTAACGATGCCGCCGCCTGTCCGCTTTAAGTATTCGATGAGGTAGCGCGCATCCTCGGCCGTCTCGGTGACGAGGTTCTGCATGGCCTGTCCGAAGGCCGTCTCGATGGCGACTTCGTACTTCTTTTCCGTCGTGACGATGTCGGCGATGGCGCCCACGATGCGCTTCCCGAGTTCGGGATTGTGCTTGGCGTCGAGCTGGAGCTTGCGGACGGAATCGCGGTAGCCGTCGAACCGGTTTTTGAGGCTAATGTACATCTCCAGATTGTTGGAGAGATTGGCGATGGAGGTATTGCAGTCGACGATCTCCTGCGAGAGCTTCTGCTCGGAACGGGAGAGGTCGGCGATCTCGCCGAGGAGCTCTTGCTCCTTCTGCGGTTTTTTGTCGAGGAACTCCGTACATGCCCCCTTCTCTTTCTGGCATTCGGTGAGCTGACGGGTGAATTCGGTATGCTTGACGCGCGCCTTGGAGATCGCCTCCTTGACCTCGGAGATACGGTCCTGCGTCAGGTCGCGCTTGGCTGAAAGGCTGCCCGCGTTGGCACGGAGATCGGCAAGATCCTCGACCGAGGAGAGCTCGCTCGCACGCTTTTCGTCGGAGATCTTTTCGAAGGCGGCGACACGGGCGTCGGCTTCGGCAAGTTTTTTGAGAAGGTCCGCGCTCTCCTTTTCGATCTCGGCGGTGCGGAGGTCGGTATCCTCGACCTTTTTGCGGCTCGCCGCGACGAGGGAATCGATCTCGGCCGTACGGCGCATGGAATAGGCGATCTCGTCCGAACTCTGTTCGAGCTGGCGGCGGTAGTTGCCGATCCTTTCGCCCATGACGTTGACCTGCCCCGTCTTGCGCTCCATGCCGACCTCATACATGCGGAGGTCCTCGTTGATCTTTCTGAGCCGCGCATCGGCGTCGGCGATCCGGACGCGGCCATTGTTCTCTTCCACGTCCACATACGCCATGCGGCTCTCCACCTCGTCGAGCACCTTGTCGGCCTCGGCGATCCGCACGCGGTACTTGGAAGTCTCCTGCTCGAAGGTATCGCTGCGGATGAGGTAGGCGTTGACTTCTTCGTATTTGAGCTGGGCGGTGTATTCGCGGTACTTCTTGGCCGTGTCCGCCTGCTTTTCGAGGGGACGGAGCTGATTCTCCGCCTCGTCCATTCTCTGGATGAACACGGTGAGGTTGTCCTGCGCGTTCTCGAGCTTGCGTTCGATCTCGCCCTTCTGCGCCTTGAACTTCATCACCCCCGTGGCTTCTTCGAAGATGGCGCGGCGATCCTCGGGCTTGGCGTTCATGATCTGCTCGACCTTGCCCTGTCCGATGATGGAATAGCCCTCCTTTCCGATGCCGACGCCGTGCAAAAGGGCGGTGATGTCCTTGAGACGGCAGGGCTGCATGTTGAGGAGATATTCGCTCTCGCCCGAACGGTACAGGCGGCGGGTCAGCGCGACTTCGTCGTATTCGATGTCGAAGAGCTTATTGCTGTTGTCAAAGACGAGGGTCACCTCGCAGTACGAGAGCTGGCGGCGCGTTTCCGTCCCGCCGAAGATGACGTCCTGCATGTTGGAGCCGCGCAGCGTCTTGGCCGACTGCTCGCCGAGCACCCAACGCACGGCATCCGCCACGTTGGACTTTCCGCAGCCGTTCGGCCCGACGATACAGGTGACGCCGTCATCGAACTTGATGGAGGTCTTATCCGCAAAGGATTTGAAACCGACAAGTCTTGCTTCCTTGAAATTCACGATTTTATCCCCTTTCTGAGTTTGTCGTAAAGCCTGCGGGCGGCCATGGTCTCCGCCGCCTTCTTGCTCGTGCCTTTGCCCTGTTCCGACTGCCCGAGTGCGGACACGGTACACACGAACGTGCCCTCCGCTTCTTCATGCGTCGAATAACGGGGCGTATTTTTCTGCCGCTCCTGAACGTACTCCTGCAAAATGGTCTTGTAGTTCTCGGTGTCCGTCCGGGAGAGGTATCGTTTCATGAATGCCTTGGCAGCGGGCATGCCGCCGTCGAGATAGAGCGCGCCGATGACCGCCTCAAAGAGGTTGGAAGCCGTCTTTCCGCCCACGTTGCTCTCGCTCCCCACATAGCGGAGATACGGCATGAGCCCGGCACGGTGTTCGGCTTGCTCGAGTGCGGGACGGGCGACGAACTGCTTGCGGACCTCGGTGAGCGTTCCCTCATCGCTGTCCGACCGTTCGAGGAGCTCCTCCGTCACGGCGAGTTGGAGAACGGAGTCGCCCAAAAATTCCAGCCGCTCGTTGCTCTTTCCGCCGAAGGCTTCCGCCCATGTCTCGTGGGTGAATGCCGTGAGAAGCAGGTCCCTGTCCCGGAAAACGTGCCCGAGGATGCGCTCCGCCTCCCCGTACCATTCCTGCGGACGGTCCTCACTCACGGGAGCCCTCCGCCCCCGCGCCGAAACCCGACTGTTCGAGCATGGCGGTGATGTTTTCGATGAGCTTGCCGCGATAGGCGTCGACGGCTTGTACCACGGAGGAGCAGATGCTCTTCGCCTTGGAGGAGCCGTGGCTCTTGATGACGACCTTTCTGAGACCCAAAAAGACGGAACCGCCGAGCTTTCCGTAGTCGAGCATGTCACGGAGCCCGTCGATCTGTTTGCGGGCGGCGACGTACGCGAGCTTGCTGCCGAGATTCTTCATAAACTCCTGCTTGAGGATGGTAGAGACGGCCTTGCCGCAACCCTCGATGGACTTTAAGGCGATGTTGCCCGAGAAACCGTCCGAGACGGCGACGTCGTAATCGCCGTACATGATGTCGCGGCCCTCGATGTTCCCCACGAAGTTGATGGGCGCTTCTTTGAGCAGCTGATGGGCCTCCTGATGGAGCGGATCGCCCTTGTGCTCTTCGGCACCGTTGGTGAGAAGGCCGACGCGCGGGTCCTTGACCCCGTACGCTGCCTTGGCATAGGCGGAGGCCATAATGCCGAACTGCTGCAGATAGACGGGCTTACATTCCGCGTTGGCGCCGCAGTCGCAGAGCAGGGTGCGTCCGCCCGAGGTGTTGGGAATGCCCGGGCAGAGGGCGGGACGGAGCACGCCCTTGATGCGGCCGATGTGCATCACGCCGCCCGTGAGAACGGCGCCCGTGGACCCCGCGGAAACAAATCCCCCCACCGATTCGTCCTCTTTGAGCAATCGGAGGCCGACGACGAGAGAGCTGTCTCTCTTGGTGCGGACCGCAGACGTGGGGACGTCGTCATTGGTGATGACCTCGGTGCAATGACGGACTTCGACCCGCGTTGCATCATAGGTGTATTTCCGGAGCTCGGCGTCGATGAGATTTTCGTCCCCCGTAAACACGAGCATGAAATCGGACTTTTCGTTGAGCGCATCGAGCGCTCCCTTCACGATTTCGGCAGGGGCGTGATCGCCCCCCATTGCATCCACAACGATCTTTAACATAGGTCACTCCTCATTGTCCCATGGCGCTTTCATGCGCACAAAGCAATTATACCATTTTTTTCGCAAAAAAACAATCTTTTGACGGCATCTCGCAAAAAATTTTCGCCGTCGTTTTTTATAAAAAAACGAAGCGGCGGCTCTTGCCGTCGCTTCAGATGAAAATGTTGTTCAGAATCGTCCCGTGAGGACGAGCACAAGGATGTAGACGAGCGTGAGTGCCATGAGCGTGATGAGGAGCGGAATGACCATCTTTTTCGCGACCGTGAAAAAGGTCTTGGCACGCTCCTTGAACGTGGACCTCGGCTGCGGACCGTTCTTCCCGAAGGTCCCGCTCATGTCGGCCACGGTGGAGCCGTCGTCAATGTAGACGATCTTCTGCTTTTTCTTGGGCTTATCCTCGGACATGGTGCTGTCGGATCCG
Source organism: uncultured Clostridia bacterium (assembly GCA_947627015.1). Lineage (GTDB taxonomy): Bacteria > Bacillota > Clostridia > Christensenellales > Borkfalkiaceae > Gallimonas. Next base: position 50,732 of record CANQUL010000002.1, read on the forward strand.
CTCTCATTCGGCTTTTTGCTCATTCTTCCTCCTGCGGATAGAGGTGGCAGGCGACGCAGTGGCCGGGCTCGTATTCCCGATAGACGGGCGCCACATGCGAACAGATCTCCATCGCCTTGGGGCAGCGGGTGTGGAACTTGCAGCCCTTGGGCGGATTGGCGGGTGACGGGATGTCTCCCTTGAGGACGATGCGGTCCATCTTGACGTCCGGGTTGGGATTGGGGACGGCCGAGAAGAGCGCCTGCGTGTACGGGTGCATGGGGTTGGAGAAGATGCTGTGCTTGTCGCCGAATTCCACCATCGACCCGAGGTACATGACGCCGATACGGTCGGAGATGTGTTTGACGACGGACAAGTCGTGCGAGATGAACATGTAGGTGAGTCCCCTCTGCTCCTGCAGATGGCGGAGAAGATTGATGATCTGCGCCTGAATGGAGACGTCGAGCGCGGACACGGGTTCGTCGCAGACGACGAGCTGCGGGTTCACCGACAGCGCGCGGGCGATACAGATCCTCTGGCGCTGGCCACCCGAAAATTCATGCGGGTAGCGTTCGAAGTAGTAATCCCGGAGCCCGCACTGGTCCATGACCTTGAGCACATAGTCCTTCACTTCGCCCGCGGGCACGATCTTGTGCACGTTGACGGGTTCGGAGAGGATGCCGCCCACCGTACTGCGGGGAGGCAGCGAGGAGTACGGATCCTGGAAGATGATCTGCATCTGTGTACGGAGCGGCCGCATCTGCGAGGGACGGTATTTTGCGATGTCGTTCCCGCGGAAGAAGACCTGCCCGCCCGTGGGCTGATAGAGCTTTAAGATGGCGCGGCCCATCGTGGTCTTGCCGCAGCCCGATTCGCCGACGATGCCGAGCGTTTCGCCCGCCTTCAGTTTGAAGGAGACGTCGTCCACGGCGCGCAGCCACAGCGTGACCTTTCCCCCGAGCGTGCGCTTTAAGGGGAAGTACATCTTGAGGTGACGGACTTCGAGCAGGCTCTCGCCGTCGGGGGGAAGTTTGGCGTCCTCCGCCGCACGGTCCTCGCGCAACTTTTTCTCGCGCTCGGCCTCCACTTCGTCGTTGAAGCCATCGAAGTTGCCCGCTTTGACGCACTCCGTGTTCTTTTGCTCGATCTCCGCGCGCTCTTCCGCCGTCATGGCGGGCTTGCGGGAGCCCGGCTTCTTGATTTTTGACTGCGTTGTTTCGGGCATGGGTGCCTTGTTTTCCGTCATTTCCGCTTCAGTCAGCGGTTCCTCCGCTTCGGGAGCGGGATCCGTTTCGGAAAGATCGGAGGGATTGTTCCAGTCCTCGTTCATGATTCCTCCTCCTTGGCGTCATAGAGATGGCATGCGACCCAATGGGTGGGGCTGACCTGCACCATGGGCGGATAATCGCCGAAGCAGGCCTTGACGCAGCCCGAGCAGCGCTCACGGAAGTAGCAATAATCGGGCATGTCGATGGGATTGGGCACGTTGCCGGGGATGTTGAAGAGCTTTTCGTCCGACGAGTCCATGGTGGGTTTGGACCGCTGGAGGCCGATGGTGTACGGGTGCATGGGATGGTGGAAGATCTCCGAGGCCGTCCCCTTTTCGATGATGCGGCCGGCGTACATGACGACCACATAGTCGGCCATTTCGGCGATGATGCCGAGGTCGTGCGTGATGAGCAGGATGGAGCCGTTGATGCGATCCTTGAGGTCGCGCAGAAGGTCGAGGATCTGCGCCTGAATGGTGACGTCGAGCGCCGTCGTGGGCTCGTCCGCAATGATGAGACGGGGGTCGCCGGCGAGGGCCATGGAGATCATGACGCGCTGGCGCATACCGCCCGAGAGCTCATGCGGATAGGACTTGTACACCCGTTCCGGCATGGCGATGCCGACGAGGTCGAGCATCCGGATGGAGCGCTTTTGGGCGTCCTCCTTGGAGGAACCGGGGAAGTGCAGGAGCGTCACTTCGTCGAGCTGGTTGCCGATGGTGAACACGGGGTTAAGGCTCGTCATGGGCTCCTGGAAGATCATGGCGATCTGGCGCCCGCGGAGACGGTACATCTCCTTGAGGGGCATCTGTGCGATGTCGAAGGTCTTTTCCTCCATCTCGAACTGGAGCGTGCCGTACTTGTCACGCTTCTGTCTGCGTGCGAGCACGGGCTGTCCCTTCTTGTCCGTCTTTACCACGCGCTCATGGACATAGCAGAACGTGATGTACCGCCTGTAGATGTAGGCACGGAATGCGAGCACGGCCACGAGGAGCACCGAGAACAGGATGGAGAGAACGAGCAAAGCGATCACCGCGGCGCCCGCTTCGAAGGGCGGATCGATGTCGACCTTGGGGACCCCGTTGAGCATCGCGATCGCGACAAAGAGCAACACGATGCCGGGGAGAAGCGTGAGCAGGTTGTAGTAGAAGATCCGGTCCTTTCCGCTGGCGAACTTTTCGGGCGGGTTCAGGAAGGTCCCGACGGCCAATCCTCCCGCGATCAGGATGCCCGCGCATCCGAAGAGGATGAGCGTGGAGGTCTGCGCGGAGAAGGCGGACAGGATCTCGGCGATCTCTTTGGTGGTGGCCGCTTCGAGGCTGTCGGAGATGAGCTGATAGAAGCTGACCGCGCCGGCGCCCGTCAGAACGGCGGGGAGCGCGGCGAAGACGAAGATCAGGACGGAAAGAAGCCCCACGAGAATGGCGGGCAGATAGCTCGACAGCGTGAAGAGCTTCCTCACGGTGAGCCCCTTCGTCTCGTCCGCAACATAGCGGTATGCCTTGGCGGGTTCGCCCGTTTCGTCGAGGACGGGCTCCCCCGTTTCGCCGACGACGTCCTCGAGGATGGGTTCGCCGTGGGCGTCGACCTCTGCGACGTGGACCTTGCCGTTCGTGTAGACGGGCTCATAGACGGGTTCGCCGTTTTCGTCGTCCTCCCAGATGGGAATGGGCTTGCCCTTTGCGTCGTGCTTGTAGTCGTAAGACTTGAACCGGATATTGCCCGAGACGATCTGGCCGTAAGGGCCCTGCAAGAGCTGCATGATGGACATGCTGGTCACGGATTTGCCGCATCCGCTCTCGCCGACGACGCCGACCGTGGTGCCCTGCGGGATCTCGAAGGACACGCCGTTGACGGCCTTGACGACGCCTTGGTCCGTGAAGAAGTAGGAATGGAGATCCTCCACCTCGAGGATGTTGGCGGGGTCCTTCATTTCGGCCGTGAATTCCGACTCGGGAGCCTTGCGCTTCTTTTTCTTTTCGAGAGCCTTGGTGACTTTGTTGTTTTCTTTTACGATCTCGCGGACTTCTTTCCCTGTGAGGTAATGCCGTGATTTCTTTTCTTCAGCCATGCGCGTTTACCTCCTTGCCTTGGGATCGAGCGCGTCGCGGAGACCGTCGCCGATAAAGTTGAAGCCGAGCACGGCGATGACGATACAGATCCCGGGCGGGCCCCATACGTTGAAGTAGGATTCGAGGACATGGGTGTCCTCCGTGACGACGTTGATCATCGTGCCCCATGCGGCATAGGGAGCCTTGACGCCGAGGTTGAGGTAGGACAGCGTCGCCTCCTGCAGGATGATGCTGCCGAGCGAGAGCGTCATGGAGACGATGAGCTGCGGCATGACGTTGGGAATGAGGTGCTTGAAGATCTTGCGTGTCGTGGAGAAGCCCATGGCCTCCGCCGCGACCATGTATTCCTGTTCGCGGAGGAACAGGATCTGTCCGCGGACGAGTCGGGCGATGCCCGGCCACGAGATAATGGACAAGAAGAGCATCAGAAGATAGATACGGTACTGGGAATTGATCCCCCACGAGTCGAACAGCGTACCGATGATCAGCATGATGGGAAGGCCGGGAAGGCACATCAGGATATCGCATAGTCGCATGATGAGGTTGTCGACCCAGCCGCCGAAATAGCCCGCGATCCCGCCGAAAATGATGCCGAGGATCGTGATGGCAAAGACGGACAGAAAGCTGATGGTGAGCGAGATCCTTCCGCCGTACATGAGACGGGTAAAGACGTCCATGCCCGTCTTATCGGTGCCGAGGATGTGCGTCCCGTCCATGGGAGCGAGCGAGTTGATCTTGCGCTCGGATTCGTTGACCTGCCAGAAGCTGTACTCCCCGCCGGCCGGACTGACTTCATAGACGGCGTATTCGATCTTGCCCCCGTCATCCTCCTGCGTCTCGCCCCACGGATGGTAAAAGACGGGGCCGAGCCACGAGAAGAGGATGAGCACGACGATCATCACAAGACCGATGACGGACAGCTTGGAGCGGAAAAATCTGCGCGCGACCATGCGGGCGGGCGAGAGCAGGCGAACGTTCTTGTCGAGCGCGTTGTCCTCGCTTCTCGCCTCGGCGACGGCCTCGCTGTCGAGAGGTGTGCCGTCTTCGGGGATGGGTTCCATGAGGTTGTTCTTGTTTTCTTCGTCCATGAAACGCCCCTCCTCAGTAAAGTTTGACACGCGGGTCGACGACGGCGTACATGAGGTCGGACAAGAGCACGCCGATGACGGACAGCATGGCAAGGAACATGTTGTAGCCCATGATGAAGGGGATGTCCCCCGCCGTCATGGCTTGCAGGGCCTTGTTGCCGATGCCCTCGAGGCCGAACACCTGCTCGGTGATCATGGCGCCCGAGAAGAGGGATGGCAGTACGCCCGCAAGCATGGTCACGATGGGGATCATCGTGTTGCGGAAGGCATGCTTGTAGATGACCTTGTTCTCGGAGAGACCCTTGGCGCGCGCCGTACGGATGTAGTCCGAATTGAGCACCTCGAGCATGTTGGTGCGCATGTAGCGCATGGTACCGCCGATGCCGAGGAGCACGATGACCGCGATAGGCAAAATCATGTGGTAGAGCCGCTCGAAGATCAGCGCAATGCCCACCGTACTGCTGCCCGGGTCCACGTTCCCGCTGTCGGGGAACCACTTGAGCTGCAAGCCGAAGAGGTTTTGCAGAACGCGTCCGAAGAAGAAGGACGGGAGCGAAATGCCGATAATGACGAGCACCGTGACGACATAATCGCGGACGGAATACTGGTGCGTGGCTGCCGTCACGCCGAGCGGGATCGCGATGAGGTATTCGAAGATCATGGCGATGAAGGCGATGGTAAAGGATGTGCCCATGTTGTCGGCAATGACCTGAAGGACGGGTCCGCCGAACTGCCAGCTGTCGCCGAGGTCAAAGCGGCAAAGGGCAAGAAGCCACTTCCCGTAGCCGCCCAAAATTCCGCCGAAGCTGTTGTCGCCCAAGCCGTAGCGCGCATTCATCGCGTCGATGAGCTCCTGGATCTTGTCCGTGTCCGACGTCTGCGTAATGGCGGTGATCCGCTGCGTGACGAAGTCATACGGCATCAGGCGCACCAAAAAGTAGATGAGGATGGAAACGCCCAAGAGGATGAGGACGGCATACGCGAGTCGTTTGATGATGTATTTCAGCATAGGATCGCTCCGTTTGTGTTAGTTTGCTTGAAAAGTACCCGTAAGCCTTCCCCTTGCGGGGAAGGCGGGTTTATTACTTGGTTTTGAGTTTGACTTCCCAGATCTTCGCAAGAGGCGAGGAGAAGGAGTTGCCGTCGACGTGGCCGCGGTTATCGGGCTCGGAGGAGAGATTGAGCGTCGAGACGTCGATGGTGTTGGCGTTGAAGGCGTACATCGTCTTTCTCTGATAGACGGGGAGCTCCACGGCGAGGGCGAGAGACTGCTCCATGGCCTTCTTGTAGAGGCTGATACGGCCTTCGACGCCGCCCTCATCCTCCTGATTCTCGATCTCGCGGGCGTCGTCGATCAGTTCGGAGAGCGTGTTGAGGATCGTCGTCTCTTCCGCATAGGTCGACGGACTGCTCTTGATGGACGGATAGCCCCATGCCTTGACGGAAGAAGCGGTCGAATTCTTGTGGTAGACCTGATACATGTCGGGGTCGATGGTCGAGCCCCAGGCGGCTGCCCAGACGGCGAGCGAACCGGTGGCGAGCTTGGTGAGCGCATAGGTGTCGGGAACGACTTCGACGTGCCAGCCCAACCCGTTCAGAAGGTCGGCGGCGTGTTTGAACACCAGATAGCACGGGTGGTCGGTCAGGTTGGAACCCGCGATGGTAAACTTGAGCGTCATGTTCTGATCGGTCAGGTTACCCGCACCTTCGGCCGCATCCATATAGGTCTTGATGAGCTTCTTGGCGCTTTCATCGCCCGAGAACATGGCATAATCGCATTCGTTGTCCGCTTCCATGTAGTTCGTGGGGTCGGCGGGGTTGAACTTGTTCCCGGCCGTCCTCGGATAGGCCCAGCTCATGACGGACATGGGCCACGAGATGTTGACGGCCATACCGTCACGGTAGTACTGGAGCGCAAGCGTGGTATCCATGGCTGCCATGATGGCCTTGCGGAGGTTGATATCCTGCACATAGGTCGCATTGACGCCGATGTAGCCGTAGCCGAGCTGCCAGAAGTCGACTTCCATGAAGCCCTTCTTGGAGAGGCTGCTCTCGATCTTTTTGAGGTTTTCGTCCGTCATCTGCGGCTCGACGAAGTCGACCTGCTTGTTCTCGAGACGGCCGAGCGCGTTGGTCGAGGAGATGACCTGATAGCGCATCTTCTTGATGTAAGGTGCGTGGAGCGATTCGTCCTTGTCCTTTACATCCGCGAAGAAGTACTCGTTGGAGGTGTAGTAGACGACGTTATCGGTGAAGAACTCGCTGTCGCGGGGATAGAGCTCGTTCTCGCGGTTGGAAGCGGCATACGGGCCGGCGCCGAGCGGCACCTTGTTCTTGTTGACGCCGTTGTAGCGGATGGTCTCGTCGCCGAACTTGTAGTCCTTGGCGACGCCCTGCAGGACGTTGGTGTGGAAGTCGAAGGAGGCATATTCCACGCCGAAATCATTATTGGCGATATCGACCGGGTGATCCGCATCGGAGTAATAGTGCCAAGGGGCGACGGTGAAGCCGAAGTTCCACTTTGCCTTGGGGTCCACGCCGTTGATGGTGATCTCGAGGACGTCGTAGGTGTCGCCGTCGGGGACGCCGTACGCATCGCGGCCCTCTGCGGTCGCAATCTCATAGGTGTTTTCCCCGATCGTGAACGCCTTGCCGGCCATGTCCTTGGTGTGGGCAAGCGAACGGATGCCCGTCACGTTGGGAACGACGAGTCCTTCCTTTCCGTCGAGTGCGTTGTGCAGGATGACGTCTCTCGCCTGTCCGACATAGTTGTTGTACACGGTGGAACCGGTGTTGGAGTAGTAGAGGACGTTGAGGAACTTGTTCTCGATCTGTGCCCCATAGACGTAGTCGATGGCGCTCTCTCTGTCCGTTACCTTGGGGAACGAAGTCTTGAAGTTGGTCGTCTGCGCGCGGTCCGACGATTTAACGATGTGGTTGCGGTTCTCGTTCCCTTGGGCATCGATCTCATAGGCAAGGGTGATATACCCCTCGAGATACATGAAGCAGACGAGCTCGTTTCTGAAGTCGACCAAGTCGGTCGCGCTGTTGGTCTCGACGACCTGTCCGTGCGTCAAGGAGTTGGGGTTGTTGTCGACGACGTTGCAGTAGGGCGCGTTGGCAAAGGCGTCCTTGGCGCCCGAGAAGTCGGTCTCGAGTTCGAGGCGGTAGAGGCCCTTTTTGGCGTCCTCGGTCGCGCCGTCGGGATCGCCGACGATGGCGTTGTAGTCGGCGAGTAGCTGCTTGCGGCCGAGTTCGAGTTTTTTGGCGTTATCGTTGACCTTGTTGCCTTCCGCGTCGGTGGGAACACCGCCCGCCCAGATGGCGTCGTAGTAGTCCTCGGAAATGCTCATATTGTTGAGGATATAATCGCGCATATCGTCGATGGGCACCTCATAGTTGGTCGTGGTGCTCGGAGCATCGGGATTCAGCTTGCGATAGGCCTGAATGTACGCCGCCTCGAGCTCGGCACGGCGCATACGGGCAGACACGGCAGCCGATTCGGAGATACTGTCCTCCGTCTCCGTGCCGCTCGAACTTCCGATCGTCTGCGTACGGTAGTTCTGGAGGCCGACGATGTCCGTCGAGTACATGGTCGAAGAACCGGTGTACGTCGGGTCGAGGTAGACATAGAGGTTGAACATGACGTCGTTGATGGTGAGCGGAACGCCGTCCGAGAACTGGATGCCCTTTTTGATGACAAAGTAGTAGCGGGTACCCGGTTTGCTCTGCGTTCCCTCGGAGATGGTCACGGACTCCTGCTTGAAGTCCTTGACGACCACGGCCTCGTCATCGCCGTAAGCGATGTCCGTTCCGTCCTCTTTGGTCGAGAACATGGAGATCTGCGTTTGCCCGACGACGTCCATATCGGTGCCTGCCGTCGAATAGAAAGGATTGTAGAGGCCGTTGAGTTCCTGCGTCATGATGACGAGTGCATCCTTCGTGCCCGTGCATCCTGCAAGGGCGGAGAAGGCGCCGACGCCGATGACCGATGCAAGAGCTACGGATGCAATGCGCAATGCCTTTTTGCTTTTCATAACTGTATCCTCCGTTTATTGGTATTGATGGGAAGTGCCGCAGCGGACGCGGCAAGGTTGGGATCGACCCCGGGGTTCGGATTCCTTTCGACGGTAACCTTTCCGTTCTTCACGGTCGCAGTGACGGGCCAGCCTTCGTCGTATCGGGTGCCGTCGCTGCCGATATACGGCTTGACCGACTGCACCTCCACGGTGACGGTGGCGGGGTCGAGGATGGCAGGGTCGAGAGGCCGGTTGCCGCTCAACAGCCCGATGGTGTAGTTCGTATAGTTGTTCGTGTCGTTGATCCTTCCGATGCGGATGGTGCCCGAGGTGATGTGCACGTTTTCGAGCGTGGCGCCGCTTTCGATCCTGCCTGCGAACAGGCCGTAACTCGTGGAAGTAATCGACGTGCCGTTCTGGAGACTGAAGGTGATGTTCTCGAAGGTGACATTGCGGAGGACGGCCTTCTCGGTGAGGGAACCGAATATCCCGCCCGCCTGACTGACGGAGTTGGAATTCTGCGTTCCCGTGATGTTGGAGATCGTCCTGTTGTTGCCCTCGATGGTCCCGGCGTAATCGGTGGCGATACGGGTCCATGCGGTGCCGCTGAAGTCGAGATTGTCCATCAGTTCGAACGACGCGTTCGCAGCGTAGTTATCCGAGAACTGTTTCGCGGTGTAGACCTTGAACCAATTCCCCTCTCGCCACGTCGTGTACACGGGAGTCACGCGGTTGACGGTGACGCCCCTTTCGTAGTCGACTTCGCCCTCGTGAGGGATGCTCGTTTGGAACGGGGTCTGCATGTCGGGGTCGGCATAGGCATTGAGGAAGGTGTAGCCGTCCCGCGCGGGGACGCCGCCCATGTCGATGCGGCCCGTTGTCGGACTCCATGCGGGATACGGAACGCCGTGCTCCCCTTCCTGCTCGAGGGTGCTCGAGGGAAGGATGGCCGTCTTATATTCCTGCCATTCCCCCTTCTCGTCCTGATAGCGGAAGGAGTAGGTGAACTCGGGCGACCATGCGGCGTGCAGGACGAGACGGTGTTCCGTTCTGCCCTTCGCGTCCTTTCCCTCCGTGAAGTCGGAGGCGTGCGCGATATCCGTGTCAAAGTTCCACCTGCCCGAATAGACGATGTTCTGCGGCTTTCCGTTCTCGGAGACGAGCTCTTTGAGGTATTCGTATCCCTTTTCGATGAGGTGGCCCTCTTCGTCATAGACGTCCTCTTTGGGAATGAGGTTGCCCTCTTCGTCGTACTCGGGGTCGATGGGAATCTTTTCGCCGTTTTCGTCGAGGACGTCCCGCTCCACGTTGCAGACGTTGCCGTCCTCGTCGATGGGCTTGCCCTCCGCGTTGACGGCGGGCGTCTCGTTGCGGTACCAGCCGATCAGGAAGTACCCGTTGCGGCGGACACGGCTCGTGGTGATAGCATTTCCGCCGCGGGCGGGATCGCCCGGCTCGAGGAGCTTGAAGCCCTTGTCCGCCTGCTTCTCATTGAAGCGGTCATAGACGCCGAGGCCCGCGCTGTTGAGGATGAGTCCGCCGTTCCTGTCGTACTCCACCACATAGGTGTACCCCGCCTTGACGAGATTTTCATCGTCGAGGTCGGGCACCGCACACGCCGCGGATACGAGGGTGAGCGCGAAGAGTGCGCCGAGACCGATCAGAAGTTTTGTTTTCTTTTTCATGGTAAAACTCCGTTATTCGCCGTCGTGCTTTTTCTTTCTTGCAATGAGGATGGCCGCGATGCCGATGACGGCAACCGCTCCCGCCGCACAGCTTCCCGCGATGACGCCGCCGCAGCCCTTGTCCTTATCGTCGTCCTCGCCGGGGGTCGGCGCGGGCTGCTGCTGACGCTTGTAGTACTCGATCGTGTTCTCCGCCGACTGCAGCTTGCTGTAATTGGAGACGAGCGCCTGCTGTGCGGGATCGGTGATGAGATCATACTGTCTGCGGGCCTCTGCGACGAGTTCCTCATGATCGAGGGTGATCCGGTCGGGCAGGGCCGCAATGGTCGCGATGACCGAGACCGTGCGGCTGTCCGCCGCCACGCTGCCGTCGATGGTCTCGCCGAAGTAACAGCCGTAGAGGAAGGAATCGTACCCGACACCGTTGATCGGACGGATCATGGTGAGGTCGCGGTGGTTGTTCTTTCCGCCGATGTAGTCTACGAAGTTGGCACCGTAGAAGAACTGGCTTGTCGTGATGTTCCACATGATGTACTCGGTGATGTGGAGGTAGTTCGAGGGTGTTCCCGACATGCCGGGGAACAGGAATGCGTAGCCGACGGCGGGACCCGGAAGATTGCCGATGATCTGATAGTTCTCGTCGTACTCCTCTTCGAGGATGGGGGCGTTGAGGCTCTTGAATGTGACGATCCTGAGGTCCGCACATTCGAAGAAGGCCTTGTGGCCGATGGCTCCGAGCGTCGCGGGAAGTTCCACGGAGACGAGCTTGCTGCCCGCAAAGGCGAGCGCGGAGATGCGCGCCGTACCGTCTGCGATGACATACTTGGTCCCGCCCATGGCGAGAGGATAGCTGACGAGCTCGAGTGTGCCGTTGGGGAGCGTCTTGTAGAGCGCACCGCCGATGACCTGCACGGAATCGCTCACTTCGAACGTGGTCTCGGCCTGCTGCCCGACCACTTCGCCGTCGAACTCGATGTCCGTCACCTGCGCGAAGGCATTGAGTTCGCAGCCGTAGAAGGGATTCTCGCCGAGGGAGACGAGGTTCCTTTCGGCACCGAAGTCGACGTCAGTCACGGCCGTCTCCGCAAAGGCATAGCTGCCGATCGATTGGGCCGCGGTCAGAACGAGCTTGCCCGCAAGGCCGGTGGCACGGAACGCGTTCGCGCCGATGACCGTGGCCTTGTCGAGGTTCACGACTTGAGTGAGCGCGCCGTTGGAAGCAAATGCGCCGTCGCCGATCTCCGCACCTTCGCGGAGTTCCGCGCGCTTCAGGGTGGCGGTGTCGTTGCCGTCGTCGTCCGAAACGCCGTTGGATGCAAACGCATACGCGCCGATCGTGTTCACATTGCCGAGGTCGACTTCCGCGAGGCAGTTGCCGTAGAAGGCGTAGGATCCGACGGAGACGATGTTCTTGAGGTCGACGCTGCCGAGCGACGTATCCATGAATGCCGCATCGCCGATCGTTTCGAGATCGTCGGAGAAGGTGACGTCGGTCAGAAGGGTGTTGTAGGCGAATGCCTGCATGCCGATCTTTGTTGCCGAGGAGAGGTCGACGGTCTTGAGGCGCGGGGCCTGAATACCGGCGATATAGCCCGTGAAGGAACCTCCGGACGTGTAGATGCGGTTGAGGAAGCCCGAGAAGGCGCCGTCGCCGATCTCGACTGCCTCGGAGAGATCGACCTCTTCCAGGCCGATGGCGAGGTAGAACGCACCTTCCCCGATGACTGCGTCCGATCCGATCTCAAGCTTGGTGAGGACGCTGCTGCCCGCAAACGAGTAAGAACCGATCTCGGGCCGATCGCCGATCGTTACGCTCTTGAGTCCGGAAGAGAACGAATAGTAGAGAACGTAGCCCGTTCCCTCGCCGATCGCGATACTCTGCCGAGAGCTGCGGACGATGCACTGGAAGGCCGCAGACCCGATCTTGACGTCGTCCCCGAGGGTGACGGACGTGAGCGTGGGAATGTTGTAGAATGCGCTGTCGCCGATCTCGACCCTGTCGCCGAGAGTGACGGACGTGAGACGGGTGGCTGCAAAGGCGCTTGCACCGATGGCGATGTAGCTGCCCTCTTCCGCCGCCGCTATCTCGGGCATGGTCGTGATGGCGGTGCCCGCAAAGGCGTACTGTCCGACAGACTTGAGCGCCGCGGAGGAGAAGGAATTCAACCTCGTGCAGCCGTAGAAGGCGTAATCGCCGATCTCCGTGACGCCGGGAAGGTTGGCGGAGACGAGACGGTTGTTTCCGGAGAAGGCGCCCGCGCCGACCTTGGTGACTTTGGAATCCTTCGCAAGAGCAAACCGTTGGACGTTGGGAAGCGCATAGACCAGCGTGTCGCCTGCGGCGTTCACGAGGTAATCGCCCTCTGCGGAGAAGCGGCTGTTATCGGAGTTGACGCGGAACTGCGTGATCGCGGTCCCTTCGAACGCGTTGTGGCCGATCTGCTCGACGTCCTGTCCGAGTACGACGGTGGAGAGCTTGGTGCAGCCCGCAAAGGTGAAGTCGGGAATGACGGAAGCGTTGATCCGGATCTCGTCGAGCTTGGTGCACGATGCGAACGCCTGCGCTCCGAGCTTGATCTTGGAAGCGCGGATGGTGACTTCGGCAAGATCGGTACAGCCGGCAAAGGCATTCGCGCCGACGGACTGCGCCGAAACGGGAAGTTCGATCTCCATGAGACCCGTGTTGCGGAAGGCGCTGTCACCGATGCCGACGACGCTCGCGAAGTTGGACTTCGTGACGTTGCTGAGCGGGACGTATTCGTACGAGGTGATCGCATAGGTATCCGGATCGCGGATGGGTCCGGGGGCAAAGGCGTTCTGGTTGATGAACTGAACGTTATCGAGGTTGATGGTCTTTAAGTTGGTGCATCCCATGAAGGCGCCGAGGCCGATCTTGGTGAGGGACTTGGGAAGCACGACTTCTTCGAGCGATTTGAGCCCGGCAAAGGCGTATGCACCGATGGTCTCGATGCCCTCGGGCAGGATGATCTTTTTGACGTCGGGGTTGTCGCCGTGATACCACGACTTGCGGGTAGCAGGATCTTCCTCGTTGATCACATCCCCTTCCGATGCGAACTTGGGAATGTACTCATAGCCCGTGAACGCGTACTGCTGGATCTCGGTGAAACCGAGGGAGGCGGGAATGCTGACCGTGCCCGCGCTGTCGCCGCCGCCCGTATAGCGCACGAGATAGGGACCGAGGCGCTCATAGGGATTTTTGACGGTGATCACGAAGGAACGGTTGTAGAACGGGTTGACCGTCTCCTTGCCGGTTTCGTCGACCGACACGACGCGGACGGAGACGGAGGCGACGCCTTCCGCGACCGCCGTGATCTGACCGTTTTCGTCGACGCGCACGACGTTGGAGTTTCCGCTCGAGAAGCGGACCCTGGTGGATTCGGGGAAGTACGAGACGAGTTCGTATTGGATGGTGACCTTCTCACTCGGGAACATCTCGAGGGACCACGTCGTGGCCGTTGCGGGGATGTACGTCACCGCACCCGTGACGCTGATGTCGCGGTCCGAACTCACGACGTAGTAGAAGGCGTAGTCGGTCCGGTATCCCGTGAGACGGAAGGTCTCGATCTCGGACTTGGTATAGGGCACATAGCCCGGATCCCCTTGTCCGAGGACTTCGACGGTGAGCGTTGCGGAGACGGAGGGATCCTCGGCGCTGCGGGCCGTGATCACCGCTTCGCCCTTTCCGACCGCATAGAGCGTTCCGCCTGCGACGCGGGCGACGGACTCATTGGAGCTCGTGTACTCGAGCGTCTCGCGCCACTCGCCGTTCGGGAACACTTCGGGTTCGAGCGGATAGGTCTGGTTGGTCGACAGCGTGACCTTGTCCCCTTCTTCCGTGAAGTTGATATAGCGGACGCTGTCGGGAATGTTGACCTCGTAGTACGCGCGGTTCATGGCGTAGTCATAGATGTAGATGACGAAGGAGTTCTTGTTCGCGGAATTGCGGAACTTGCCGACGTAATCGGTGAGTTCGAACACGACTTCGGAGACGGAGTTCTCGTTGCCGCGGATGGGAGTGAGGTAACCGCTGTATGAATCGAGGGTGTATTTCCCGTCGCTCGCACGGTACACGCTGCCGAAGTCGGCCGCCATCGCGTAGTGGTTGTCATAGATGAACGCGTGGGCGTACAGGCGGTTCTTCTTTTCCGTGCGGTCATACTCGACGGTGAACTGCACGTCGGTGAGGACGGGCGACAGGAAGTCGGTCGTGAACGGGAATTCGAACGTGCTCTTCTTGTTGCTCTGTTCGCCCGGATAGTCGAGGACGGCTTCGGCGCGGAACAGGTATTTGGTGTTGTTCCTGAGATCCGCTTCGATGGCGCTGAAATCGACGTCGACGAAGGAGGGCGAAGTTCCGCTCGAGGACTTGCGCTGGTTGACTTCCGTCTTCTGCCAGATGACCTCGCCCGTCGTGGAGTCGGTGATGGTCATGATCATCTTCTTGGAGCCGCGGAGAAGTCCCGCATAGAGCGCGTAGATGGAGTTGACGCCGTCCGTCTGATTGGTCAGGGAAATGTACTTTCTGTCGGCGGAGAGCTGCGGGAGGCTCGGATCCTGAATGAAGTAGTAGCTGCCGAGCGCAGTGATGTAGTCGCCTTCGAGGCCGCCGATGGGCATGGTCGCAAACACGTCGGGCAGGGTCCTGTCGAGCGGGTGGCTGTCGAAGGAGGTGTCGCGGTCGTCGCGGTCGGTCTCGAAGTAGTCGAGGTCGAACACGGGGGCCTCCGTCCAATCGCCGTAGAAGGCGAGGTAAGGGACATTGAGCGAGACGATCCCCTTCGCGGCGTCCTCTTTCTCGGGGGTCAGACAGACGTAGCCTTCGACGTACATGCCGTTTTCGAAGGACTGATCGAGGTACTGCTTGTTCTCGGGAGTGAGGACGATGCGGACGACGACGGTGACCGTCTTGTTGGCCGCGATCTGAACGGTATTGCCGTTGTCCGACTTGGAACCGCCGGTCGAGACGGACTCCACCGAAACCTTGGCGCCCTCGAGGATGTATCCCTCTTCGGTCACGGTCGTCTGGCTCTTGTGCGTCTTGGTCTCGCTGACGCCCTCCGTCATGACGATGGCGTCCACGTTGTAGGTGAGCGTTTCCGACGAGGTGTTCACGATGTTGAATTTGAGCTCATAGTCGCCGCTCTTCTTCTTGTCGTCGCCGAACTCGATCTTGGCCTTGTTCATGACTTCGTCGGTGAAGCGGGTCGAGGCCGTGGTGTCGTCGGAGTTGGCGAGCGCCGCATCGTTGCGCGCAAACGTCGTAATGTACGCGAGCGAGGCGGTCGCCTTGGTGAGGTTGGCAAGACCTGCGCCCTGTTTGCGTACCGAATAAGGAAGGTCGATCTTGTTATGTGCGATGTCGGCCGTGGACATCATGATCTGATTGACGCGCGCGGCCGCCTCCGCATGGGAGAGCGTGGGCCACTTTTCGTTGACGTACTGGCGGACGAGCGCCGTGACGCCCGCCTGGTTGGGCGAGGCCATGGACGTACCGGACAGGCGGTCGTATCCGCCGCCGGGGATGGCGGAATAGATATCGCCGCCGTGCGCCGTGATCTCGGGCTTGATACGGAGATCGGGCGTCGGACCCCACGAGGAGAAGTCGGACATGAAGGGTCCCGCGACCTGTTCCTTATCGATGCGGACCTTGCCGCCCGTAAGCTGGCCGTTCCCGGTCAGAAGGCTGCCGTTGTCCAGCGAGATGGAGCATGCGGGAAGGGTGACGTTCCCGACCGTCATGGCGATATCGCCCGAGACGTTGTTGTAGATGATGATGCCGAGCGCGTGCTTGTTGTTTGCCGTGCGGGCCTTTTCCTCGAAGGAGGTATCACCGCGGGCGACGAGAACAAGCTTGCCCTCTACGTCAAAGCCGTTGTAGTCCTGCGAGCGGCCGACGCCGGGGATGCAGACGTATTCGATCTCCGCCGAGGTCGCGTCGCCGTATTTCTCCTTGTAGGCGCTGCTCGCCATGATCTCTTCGACGAAGTGCTTGGGTTCGGACGCCGCGTCCGACGCCTCGGTGAAGTAGATGATCTGTCCCTGATAGGTGAGGTACGGCGTCATGACGCCCGAGACGGAGGCGACGGAAAGCGCGGCCATGTCGGTACTGGGAGAGCCGACCGTTGCGGAATCGGGATTGGACGTGAGCCCGAGGTTGCCGTTCTTTTCGGACCCGTGGAACGAGTTGTAGTCATTGGAAGCCGCCGCCACGAGGCTGATGCCGCGCTCGGTGAGCCTGTCGTAAATGGCCGCTTCCCGCACGTCTTCTTCCTCATGGGAGAAACCGACGGCACGGCCGAGGGACATGTTGATGACGTCGACGTCGAGCCGCACGCAGTCCTCGAGTGCGGAGAGCACCCACGACCATCTTGCGCCCGACTGCTTATCGGAGAACACCTTCATGGAGACGAGCTGCGCATTGGGTGCGACGCCCGTGATCTCGGTGTCCTTTCCGACGATGATGCCCGAGACGTGGGTCCCGTGTGCCTCGAGAAGGGGCGAGACGTCGGGGTCGCCGTCCGCATAGTCGTACATGAACGGGATCTTCTCGTTGTAGTACACGTTGGCCACGGAGATCTCGGGGGAGAGCCGCTTGGCCTCGAGACTGTCGAATACCACCGCGATGTCCTCGGGCGTCATGGCAAGATTCTTGGACGTGAAGCGGTTGACGTCGAAGGCGGTGTGCGTGTAGTCGAGACCGGTATCGAGCACGGCGATGACCGTTCCCGATCCGTCGTACTTGGAATCGTTCTTGAAGATACCCGTCTTATACACGTTGACGGTATTCTTGACGACCTTCGCCTCGGCGACCTCATATACCTCGCTGACGGAGGCGGAGTAGCCGCCCTTTTCGAGCGCTGCGGCAAGTTTTTCGTAGTCGCCCGCCCTGATCTCGAGCTCGAACCCGCCGAGCAGCGCGCTGTATTCGGCGGCATAACGGAACTTTACGCCCGAGTTCTCGGCATAGCGAAGTGCGTCGGCGTTCTTGTCGGCGATTCTGCGCCCGGTCGCTTTGGCCTCCGCCGATGCTTCGAATTCGGCAAACGTCGCATAGCGGGAGACAGAGGTCTTTTCAAAGGCGTCGAGGACGGTCTCCGACGTGGACGTCACGATGACGGAGATCTCATCGTCCTCGGTATAGCCCTCGGGAAGCCTTTTCGACAGGGCGGTATCGGCCTTGGAGAGATGATCGGTCACGAGTTCGCCGTCGAGTTTTGTGATGGCGCTTTCGGCGGACGCGGAAGAATGCGCGCCGAAGATCCCGCCCGCCACGGGGAGGATCTGCGAGCAGACGAGCGTTCCCGCCATGAGTGCGACAAGCGCGCCGAGCGTCATGTTTCTGAACGTTTTGGATGTCTTTGCCATGTTTCTACTTCCTGCTGTATTTTTTCCTGCTCTCGGGAGAGATCGCCCTCTCCCGCGGGCCCTGCGCCGTTCATGCGCGTGCCCTTTTACTAATAATAGTAGTGTTGAAATTATACCACGGCGGCGAACGGCCTGTCAATCGAAATGGTTTTGGATTTCGAATTGATTATTTTTGATATTTTTTCACAATTAACAAAAGTTTTCGGTCAGCCGAAAAGCGAGAAAATTACCCCGTTTTTTTCGAAAATCCACGTTTTCACGCAATTTTCACAGACCGTCACATCCCTTTAACCGAAGGTGCGGCCCGAAAAAAATGTTGAATTTTCTCAATTATGAATATTCCTTCCCGAAAAATGAGTATATGCAATTTTTTCGTTCTTTTTCAGAGCCCCTCGAGTTCGTCGAGAGTGAGCGAGAAGGCGGGGATGAAGTGCTCGAAGAAATAATCGAGGGCGCGCATCTTTTTTTCGGCGAGCTGGCGGGCGATGCTCTTTTCGGCCTGTACGAACTCGTTGTTGCCCGAACGGAGCTCTTCGAGACACTTGAGATAGGCCGAGAGCTTGTCCGCCGCCTTGACGAATTTGTACTCCTCCGAGGTCTTATCGGGAAGGAGAACGGGCATAAACGAGGGTACCATGTCCGCGGGAAGGGTGCTTGCGATCTTCTCCACGGCCAAAATCTCGAGCTTTTCGTATTCGCCGTGGATGGCGCTGTTGAAGTACTTGATGGGCGTGGGGAGGTCCCCCGTCATCACCTCGCTCGCCTCGTGATAGAGGGCGTAGAGGACGGCGCGCTCGGCATTGACGTTTCCGCCGTAGATCTCGTTCTCGATGACGCACAGCGCGTGCGTGAGCATGGCGACCGAGTGGGAGTGCTCCATGATGTTCTCTTCGCGTGTCGAGCGCATGAGCTGCCAGCGCTTGATGAACTTCATCCGGTCCATGTAGGCAAAAAACTTATCCATCGTGATCTCTCCTTTGCATTTCAGGG
Source organism: uncultured Clostridia bacterium (assembly GCA_947627015.1). Classification (GTDB taxonomy): domain Bacteria; phylum Bacillota; class Clostridia; order Christensenellales; family Borkfalkiaceae; genus Gallimonas. Next base: position 69,219 of record CANQUL010000002.1, read on the forward strand.
TGGTCTTATTAAGATTATACTACAAATCGGGCAAAAAAACAATTGACTTTCGGTGCGATCTGCGATATAATTCAGGATGTCGGGATCGTATCCCGCAAAAAATCTCATATGTTATCCGTCGTGGGTGCCGAAAGGCTGAGATGATACCATTGGAATCGGGCAAGGCAATACTTGGACGAAAGAACGGTGAAACGGATTTTTTCCGCCCGCGTTTTTTTGCGGGCTCTTTTTGTTTCAGGGCGGGTGACAAAAATTTATCGGAGGTATTTTTATGTTGCAACTCTCCCTTCTCGAGGTGAGCGACTCCGCAACGGAGATCGTCAAGTGGATCTCCCTTGCAGCCGCCCTTCTCCTGCTCGGCGTCATCGCCGTCATCTGTTTCAGAAACAAACGGTACGACGCCAAACACATCGCCTTTGCGGGCGTGACGGTCGCACTCTCCTTTGCGCTCTCCTATGCAAAGTTCTCGCCCGTTCCCAACGGCGGGTCCATCACCATCGCAAGCTTTGTGCCCGTCCTCATCTATGCCTATGTGTACGGCGTGTCGGACGGCCTCCTCGTCGGGCTCATCTTCGGACTTCTGAACTTCGTCTCGGGCCCCTACATCCTGACGCCCATGACCTTTATCCTCGACTACCTGCTCGCCTTTGCCTCCATCGGCTTTATGGGGATCGCAAAGAAGTTCACCAAGAACACAACGGCCAACGTCGTCCTCGGAACGCTCGGCGTATACCTCATCCGCTTTGCCTTCCACTTCCTCTCCGGCGTCATCTACTTCTTTGAGAACTCCATCTGGGTCGAACTTCCCCAATGGGCGGTCTCCAATGCGTTCGTGTACTCCTTCATCTACCAGTGCATCTACATCCCCGCGGACTGTCTCATCGCCATCGCCGTCCTTGCCATCCTTGCGGCAAGCACGGTGCTCGACCGGCTCATAAAGCTGCTCCAGCCCAAACAGAAAAAGCTCCCCGAGGCGCCTTCCCCGGACGAAACGTAACCCGATCTTTTCGGAAAGAAAAGCCCCCCGTTCCGACGAACGGAGGGCTTTTTTTCGACCGGTGAATTATACTAACAAATGCAACAGGTGGGGGGAGAAAAAAGGTAGTTCAAACGGAAGTCTGTGTTATAATAAAGTGTGCGAAACCAAACCACAACACAGGAGATCCGAATGAACTACCATCATCTTACCATAGAAGAGCGTGCTTGTCTACGAAAATACTATAAATGAAGGGCTAAGTTTTCGAAAAATTGCGAAATTATTGGGGCGAAGCCCGAGCACGATCTCCCGAGAGATCGGCAGGAACTATACGCACCGATACGAGTATAACACCTATTACCCTCATACAGCACAGAAGAAATATCTGTTCCGCAGGTCGTTCTGCCACCGAGGAATGTTTTGGGATAAAGAGGTCACGGATTATATCACGGAGAAGTTATCTCTGACATGGTCTCCCGAACAGATCTCAAAGACGCCGTGTGAGTTGAAGATGCCTTCTTTTAAGACGATCTACCGTTGGTTATACGAGGGGTATGTAGCAAAGGGAGACGTAAAGAAGCTGCGAAGGAAGGGAAAGACAA
>CANQUL010000003.1 GCA_947627015.1 uncultured Clostridia bacterium
CCTTCACCCTCGCCGTCTGCGTCCAGCTCTCCGCACAGACCGAACAGACCGCACGGATTGACAACCTCCCCGCCCCCGCGGAACAGGACAGGGAAGAAACTGTGGACGAAGTCCTTGTCGCCGCGCTGTGAACGTTCTTGCTGTCCCTTTTCGGTCAAACGGCCAAACGGGATCCCGGGGCTCTCCGAATAAGCGGAATTCTTCGAAAAAACGGACAGCCGCCCGCGCAAACTTGCGCGGGCGGCTCTTCCGTTTTTCGATGGGACCGTACGGACACTCCACGGACATGGGGCATCTGCTTTAGCTCATCACCATTCGTAATGGACGCTCCAGCTGCGGACGGGATGGCCCGAATAGACGATGTCGTACTCGCGGCGATGGCTGTCCCAGTAGTTCTGAATACAGCTGCGGACGATGGCGCGGACGGCGTCCTTCCCGCTCCATTCGAGGTCGACCGCGTCCTCTATCTCCGCCTGCCCGGCATAGACTTTGAGCAGTTCGAGATCCTTGCGTCCCTGCTCGGTCATGTCCGCGGGGTCGAGAGAGTACAGCAGCTCCTTGGAGAGGGAATTTTCGTTGAGTTCCTTTTCCACTTGTGCCGAATGGGAGTTCTCCCGGAAGTTGGCCGTCGACCCGTACGCCTTCCGGATGGAGAAGTCGCGCAGAGCATCCTCGCTCGCGAGCAGACGGAAGTTGAACTGCGCCTTGCGGTAATAGCTCTCCCGATCGGGATAGCGGGGCTCATAATCCGCGCCCTCGGCATCGAGAAGTACCTCCATGCCCGAACCGAGCCGTTCGCGAATGTGGGAAGCGATGGCCTCCGTGGCCTCCCGAAGAGACACCTGTTTCTTGATGCCCGCCTTGCTGACGCCGGGGAGCTGTGCGAGCATGCCGTCCACGCGCGCCTTCACGTCGGGCCGGACTTCGGCGAGCTCCGACGCCACATAGAACCGGTATGCCGACTGAAGGTCCTTGGGCCCGCCGATCCCCTCATAGCACATGTCGGCGTAACGGACGTAGTCGCCCGGCTTCTTTACCTTGCAGTGCCTTACTTCCATGGCGTACCATCTGCGCGCCAGCGTGAGGTTCTTTTGGCAGCCCCAGCCGTTATAATAACATTCCGCGAGATGCGAATAGTGCCATTCGTTGCCGCCGTGCGCCATCTCGTAATAGTCGACGTAATCCTTGTAATTGCGCTTGTCGTTGCGTGACGACGCATTGGCGTACGTTTGATCGAGCGGCTCGTTGGGAGCCGTCCCGTCCGCGCCCGAAGAATAGACCGGTGCAGGGGCCGAAGCCGCCGTCCCCGTCGGCGCAGAGGGCGCATCCGTGGGTACCGTGTCCGAAGCCCGTTCCGCTCTTGCCGCTGCAGCCTCGCGTTCGCGCGCTGCCCGTTCCCGTTCGGCGATCTCGTCGAGGATGCTCTTCACCCGATCCTTGAGGAAGCTCGCACGCATTCCTTCCGGGGCATTGAGGGGGATCTTGTCGAACATCTCGTACGCCTTGTAATAATCGACGGGCGTGCCGTTGCCCTCCATGTAATCCTCGCCCACGATGAGATACCAGCAGTTCGCGGTGCGGTCATCCCGTTCGATCGCCCGTTTGAGGGACTCGCGGTGGGCGACGGCGTCGAGCTCCTTCTTGCGCTCCCGCGCCTTCTCGGCCGCTTCCTCTCTCATCCTGCGGCGGTATGCCTCCTCTGCCGCGCGATCCTCTTCTTCATCCATCTTTTTGCAGCGCGCCTGCGCCTGATCGTAAAAGGAGGACTTTTCCCGCACATACGAGAACATCTTCCGCGCCTGTCGGAAGTCCTTTTCGACGCCGATGCCGTGCATGTAGTCGAGGCCGAGATAGTACGCGGGGCCCGAGGCGTCCTGATTCTGTGCCTGCCGCATTGCAAAGTCCTTCGTGTGGCGGCCGTGGATCTCCTTCTTCCACGAATCGCTCGCATGCGTCATCTCGTATTCCTCTTCGGACAGGTCGCTCCACAGCCGGTCGGAGACGGCCTCGTCGAGCTCATCGATGCAGGCGGGGACTTCGAGATTTTCGAGATCGTCCCATTTGCGCAGCGAAGTCGCGACGATGCTCCCGCCCCGGACTTCGTATTCGAAGGTCTCTTCGAGCAGTTTGTATTCCTCGCGGGTGACGAACTTGACGTTCTTGAACTTCTTGCGCTCCTCTTCGGGCAGTCCGTCCGCACAGACAAGTCCCCACGAGGGCGCTTCGAAGGCCGCGTCCTCGCCGATCTCCGTGAGACAGGAGGGGAGGACGAGCACCTCTTCGGGAAGCAGTCCCGTGTGAGCGTCGAGTGTGACGGGGCAGTTTTCTCCGTAGATCACCTTCTTGAGGTCGAGCTTCGAGAACCCGTGGAACGCGTTGGGCCAGATCTTCCGCAGTCCGTTGCCGAGATGCAGCTCCTGCATTTCATGCTCCCGCAGGACCTGATCCATCAGTTTGGAACTGTTCCGTTCGAGGAGACTTCCTCCGATGTCGGTGGGTGCGCTGATCTCCACGATCTCCGTCACAAAGTCCTCGATCCGCATGCCGAATTGGTTGCAGCCGGGCAGGTCGATGCTCTTTATGACGCGGAAGCCGCCCTCCGCCGTGCCGTCCCGTTCAAAGAGCAGGCCGTTCTTGTGGAACCAACGGATGGCGTCGGGAGCGGGCTCGTATTTTCCGCAGAAGAGATAGGGGATCCCGATGTCGTCGGCTTCGGCCTGCGGCGGGAGCACGATCTCCTTGAGCTCCGTCTCCGCAAAGGCGTTCTTGCCCACCCGTTTGAGGCGCGTAGCCTCCTGCAGATTGCAGTACTTCAGCGGAAGGCCCCGGAAGGCCTCGTCGCCGATCTCCTCCACGTTCTCGCCGACGAACACGCTCTCGAGATCCTGCGGCTTTCCGCCGTCGAGCCCGAGACCGTCGATCCTCGAGACGCAGCACGGAATGACGAGATGGCGGATGTCCGCCATGTCTTTTTTGAGCCCGAGGACGGTGTAGCTCCCGTCCGCGTTTTTGGCCGCCCGGAAGAGGCTCTTGACGGCCTTCTCCGCGGCCTGCGGGTTGAAATACCATTCAAAGTTGAATTCGATCGGGGGCTTTTTGCCCAAGCCGAAGAGGGACAGAAACATGCGTTATTCTCCTTATCGCGAAGTTTTGTAACTTTATTATAATCCCGCGCGCGGCATTTGTCAATACGGCGTCCGGAAAAAGTGCGGGGAGAATGAGGGTTGGGGTGCCTTTTTCGGGGACGGATCCGTTCAGCGGCCGAAAAAGTTCCGGATGATCTCGGCGATGCGGCTCCGGTAGACGACATTCCCCCCGCCCCCCGTAAAGCAGAGGGGAGGATAGACGACGCACCACCAATTGTCCCCGTTTCCCGACCCCAGTTCGAGAATGAGCGCGTCATAGACGCCCGCACCGAGGGTCACGCCCTCATAGACGCGGGTGGGGAATTCCTCCTTCCGGATGCTCGCCCGCGCTCCGTACGGAAAGCCGTTTTCTCCGAGGACGGCCTCCGCCGTCCGTTCGATGCGGGGAAGCGCCGCCGTAAGCGCCCGGATCGCCGCCTCCTTGCTCTCCGCCTGTGCGGCGAGGGGCGTGAGCAGCTCCACCACGGCGTCGCGGACCTTGTATTTTACGGCCTGTGCCGCGGCTTCATTGGAATCGGCGCGGATGTGGATACGGAGATAGGCGGAATCGGGACCACCCATGTCCGAAGTACGGCCTCCGAAGAGCAGCAGGCCGCCGATGAGTGCGATGAGAACAAGACAGGCGATGAGTTTTTTCATGAAAGACCTCCCGGGGAAGGTATTGCCGTGAAGCAACGTTTTTATACCTTCAGAGGGCATTTGAAAAAGTCCGCATAAAAAATTTTCGCCTTGCGCACATTGTGCATAGGAGGAAATTATGAAAAAGATTTTGCTTTCAGCCGCGCTTTCGGTCTGCATGCTTGCTGCCGCGGCCGCGGGCGTTACGGCGACCGTTCGTCCCGACTGTGCCGCCGCACAGAAGCAGGAGACGACGGAAGCGGCCGTACTCAGGCAGGGTTCCACGGGTGCGGAGGTCAAGGAAGTCCAGCGCCGCCTCAAAAATTGGGGATACTATTCGGGCGCCTTGGACGGCATCTTCGGCTCCGGGACCAGACAGGCGGTCATCGTCTTCCAGAAGAAGAACGGGCTGACCGCCGACGGCATTGTCGGGAAGGCGACGTATGCCGCGCTCGGCATGATGGATTCGTACAACGCACTGGGCGGCGACACGTCGAATAAGCCGCAGACGGGCGCTTCGAATTACACCTCTTCGGACCTCTATCTCCTCGCAAAGTGCATCTATGCGGAGGGACGGGGCGAGAGCTATACGGGACAGGTCGCGATCGGCGCCGTCATCATGAACCGCGTCAAGAGCCCCAAGTTCCCCAATACCGTCTCGGGCGTCATCTACCAGAAGGGCGCGTTCACCGCGGTCACCGACGGACAGATCAACCTCGAGCCCAACCAGACGGCTTACAACGCCGCCCGCGACGCCATGAACGGCTGGGATCCCTCTTACGGGAGCCTCTACTATTACAACCCCGCCGTCGCAACGAGTTCTTGGATCTTCGGCCGCAAGACGGTCACGGTCATCGGCAAGCATGTCTTTGCCATATAAGGAGGAGCAATGAAAAAGGAAATCGGAAAAAATCAGTCGAGCGGCGCCGAAAAGGTGGAGCGCATCGAGCGGGAGACCGCGGCAGACGTAAACAGCCGTATTGCGCCCGATGAGACCAAAAAGGACCATAGCATGTCCGAGGGAAAGCCGCAGAAAAGTACGAAATCTTCCGCAAAGAAGCCCGTCCGCAAGGAGGCGGCCCTTCGGGAGAAGAAGGCGGCCGCACAGCGCGTGAACACCGCCAAGGCGCGCGCCGAAAAAAAGAAGAAAAAGGCGGAGGAGAAGGCTTCTTATAAGGAGAAGAAGCTCGAAAAGAAGCGGGCCGTCAAGGAAAAGAAACTTGCCCGCAAGGAGATGATCGCGCGGAAGAAGGCCGACCGCATCGCGGCAAAGGAGAAGCGCAGGGCCGACCTCAAGGCAAAGCGCGTGGAGAAGAAGGCCGAGGCAAGGGCCCGCCGCGAGATGCTCAAAAACGAATCCAAGGCAGAGCGGCAGAAGCGCATTCTGCGCGAGAAGCGGGAGCGCATCGCCGCCAAGCGCAGTGCGGCGGAGGCAAAGGAGAAGGCGCGGGAGAACCGCCGCAAGGCACGGGAGACCGCACGGGCCCGCAGGGCGCAGGAGAGACGCGAAAAACGCGAGGAACGTGCTTCGCGCAGGACGCCCGGCTTCGGAGGATGGCTCGCCGCCGTCATTTCGCTCGGAACGGCCTGTCTCATTCTCGCAACGGTCGTCACGGCCGGAGCCTTCCGCATGAACGACATGGACCTCACGGTCGAAAACGGTTACCGTTCCGCCCTTTATGAGATGGTCTCCGTCTCCGAGGAACTCGACGACAATCTCGGAAAGCTGCGCGTCGCCTCGGGTACGGACGAACAGCGGAAGCTGCTCACGAACATTCTCGTCGACTCCGCGCTTCTCGAGAGCGCCCTCGAAAAGGTCCCCGTCGAGACGGCCACGGGCGCCGACCTCTCGTCCTTCGTCAACCGCACCAATTCCTATGCCCGCACCATGCTCAAAAAGCTCGATTCCGGGGCCCCGCTTTCGGGCGAGGAACGGGAGAGCCTTGCGAGCCTCTATGAGACCAACGGCAGGATGCATACCGCCCTCAACACCCTCATCAACGCGATGACGGAGGGCGACCTCAAGGACTTCGCCGCAGGGAAGGAGACGGGCATGAACGAGAAGCTCGGCGAACTCGGCCGCGGCATGCGCGGGGATGACGACCTTCTCGATGCTCCCTTCTCCGAGGAGGGCAACCTCGGCGAAAACCGTCTCTCCCGTTTCGAGGAGATCACGGCGTCGGAGGCCGAAGAGCGCGTAAGGGCGTACTTCCGTTCCTATCATGTGCGCGACGTCAACTACACGGGCGAGACGTCGGCGAAGGGCGTCATGTGCTACAACTTCGTGCTCGTCGACGAGAACGACGTCGAGATCTACGCGCAGATCAGCAAGCGCGGAGGAAAGCTCGTGTTCTTCAACACCTATGAGGAGTGCACGCAGAAGAACTTCGACCTCGAGGCCTGCGATGCGATCGCACGCAAGTTCTTAAAGGAGATCGGCATCGGCAACGTGGAGGCCGTGTGGCTGTCCGACGGCGGCATGGTCGCAAATCTCACCTACACGACGGTCGAGGAGCACGTCCGCATCTATCCCGAGCTCATCCGCATCCGCGTCTGCGAGGAGAAGGGCCGCGTCATCGGCATGGACGCCAACAACTACCTCGTCAACGACAAGGAGTATGACCTCTCGCACCGCATCACAAGGGACGAGGCGCGGGGCAGGCTCTCCGCCGACCTCGAGGTCCTGAGCGGAACGCTTGCGCTCATCCCCATCGACGGGGAGGAAGTGCTCGCCTATGAGTTCCATTGCAAGACGGGCGACGAGGAGTACCTCATCTATATCGACGCGAATTCGGGCAAGGAAGTCGAGATCTTCCGCGTCCGCGAGAGCGCAAGAGGGTCCTATCTGCGATAAGAACACCCCGATCCGTTATTTCGAAATATATCGAAATAACGGATTTTTGCATAAAAATAAGTAATTTCTTCGAAAAGAATCAGAAAAATCATTTAATTCGATGAAAATCGAAATAATGATGTTCCGTCCGACGGGGAGCTCTTCCCGGGCAGAGAGGGGAAGGCGCGGGGCGGGCCGGGCGAAATTTTTGCGGAGACCTTGCAATCGCTTGCAAAACGGCGCGGAAAGTAGTACAATATTGGTATGTTCCACATCGTATTGGTCGAGCCGGAGATCCCGCAGAACACGGGCAATATCGCGCGAACCGCCGCGGCGACGGGGTGCGTGCTTCATCTTGTCAAGCCGCTCGGCTTTGAACTTTCCGACAAATATCTCCGCCGTGCAGGCCTCGATTACTGGCCGCTGGTCGAGGTGACCGTCCACGAGGACCTCGGCGAGGTCCTTGATGCGATGGGAGATGCGCCTTATTTTCTCTTTACGACCAAGGCGGAGCGCGCCTATACGGACGTCCGCATCCCCGCGGGGAGCTATCTCTTCTTCGGAAGGGAGACGGCGGGGCTCGAAGAAGAATTTCTGGTCGCACATCGCACGCACTGCGTCCGCATCCCCATGCGGGAGGGCCTCCGCTCGCTCAATCTCTCCAACAGTGTGGCGGTCGCCGTGTATGAGGGATTGCGGCAGAACGCGTTTGGCGGCCTTTCGGAGGCAGGGAGCCTCCGCCGACTGCAATGGAACGGCTGAAGCGGCGTCTGCCCGCGCTCACAGGGCTCTTTTTGGCTGCGGCCATGCTGCTCCTTGTCTTTGTCCCGCCCGCGCGGAGCGTGTTTTCGGACGAAAAGCACTATCACTGCGTCTGGGAGGACGGCACGACGGAGGAGAGCTTTGCATCCGCCTCGTTTTTCCTCGACGGCATCGCGGAGGACGGGCGTCTGCGCCTTGTAGACGGCGACAGGACAGGTTACGTCTCCGTAAGCCCCTCTTTCGGACATGCCTATGCCATTTTATGTCACGGCGATCTTTTTGAACTTCTGACCTCGGACATGGGTGGCCTCGATCCGCTCGAACGGACCGCCCTCTATGCCCGCTTTTCGGAGACGGTCTTTTATTCCTCGGGTGCATTCTCCTTTGACGGCGCCGCGGTGCACCCCTCCGATCCCGTATTCGCGCGCGAAGTCGTCCTGCTCGACGGGCCCTTGCCGTCCGGATACCTCAAAGAGATGGGTGCCGTCTCGCTCCGGATCGCGTCCGAAGCGGAAATTTCGCCCTATGACCTTGCGGGGAGCAAGGTCATAGAACTCTCGGCCGAATCCCCGTACCGGACGGAAAACGGAGCCCTGTACCGCGACACGCCGGGCGGCGTGCGCTTCGTCTGCTCGCTCCCGGACTGCGCCGATCTGACGGTCTCCGATTGCGATTTTGCGGACATGGGGTCACTTTTTCCAAGCCAAAACCTCGTTTCGGTGCGGCTTCCTTTCGTGGGAAGCGCAAAGAATGCCCAAGGAAGCGACTTCCAAGGCCGTTTTGCATACCTGTGGTCGAAAAACGGCGAAATTTTTGTTCCCGAGACCCTCAAGCGCGCGGAGGTGACGGGCGGGGTGCTCGTCGCGTATGCCTTTTACGGCGCGCCCGCCCTCGAGGAGGTCACGGCCTGCGGCATCCCCGCCCACGACGTCTCGCGGCAGGCCTTTTCGGGTGTTCCGTCGCTGCGGCTCATCCATTCGCCCCGCGACGATCTCGAACTTGACGGGACCTTCGAACGCGAGCCCCTTCCGTGCGGCTGTACTCTTTACCGAAGAACAGGAGGAATCCAATGAAAAACCGAACGCTGAAAAAGCTGATGAGCCGTCTTCCCCTCACGGCGCTTGCCATCATGGGGACCTTTGTGGCGCTCTTTCTTTTGAGCGTGTACTGTTTTTATCATCTGAGCGGATGGATTGTCTTTCTCATTCCCGCCCTCGCGCCGCACAAGGACATCATCGATGCCGTGCTCGAGGTCATCCGGTTCCTCATCATCTTTATTACCGCGCTGCACTGCGCCAACCGCGATCTCGTGCCCGAGACCAAGATCCCGTGGCTGATCTGCATCACCATTCTGAACCTCTTCGGCGTGGCCATCTACATCGTGTTCTCCAACCACCGTCCGTCGCTGAAAACGCGCCGTCTCTATAACGCCTACATGGCGCGCACGGCAAAGTACGAGACGCGCGTCTTTTCGCGGGAGGAACTGCGCGAGAAGATGGGGCATTGGGCGTCCGTGTCCGAAGCTCTCACGACGGCGAGCCGTGCATCCGTCGTCCGCGGCGGAACGCGCACCGAGTACTTCGAGAGCGGCGAGGCCTTCCGCGACCGTCTGCTTGCCGACCTCGAGAGCGCCGAAAAGTACATCCTCCTCGAGTTCTTCATCATCGAGAAGGGGGAATTCTGGAATGCCATCCTCGACATTCTGGCCCGCAAGGTGAAAGAGGGGGTCGAAGTCCATCTCATGTACGACGACATCGGCTGCATGGGCAAGATCCATCTCAACTATCACAACACCATGCGCAAGATGGGCATCGACTGCGTCAAGTTCAACCCCTTCATCCCCGTCGTCTCGGCCGTGCACAACAACCGCGATCACCGCAAGATCGCCGTCATCGACGGGAAGGTCGGCTACACGGGCGGCGTCAATCTTGCCGACGAATACGTCAACGCGGTCGAATACTTCGGCCACTGGAAGGACACGGGCGTGCGGCTCGAGGGCGCCGCGGTCGCCGATCTCGTTCTGCTCTTCTTCCGCCTCTACGGCCTCAACAAGAACGCCGTGCAGGACATTGCGCCCTACATGCCCGAACCCTTCGAGACGGAGGACGACGGTCTCGTGCAGGTGTACGGCGACGGCCCGTTCCCCCTCTACAAGCGGCACATGAGCGAGGACGTCTATGTCAACATCATCAACAATGCCGTAAAGTATGTGTGGATCACCACGCCCTACCTCATCATCGACTACCGGATGCGCGAGGCGCTGACGCTCGCCGCCCAGCGCGGAGTGGACGTCCGCGTCCTTACGCCCCACATTCCCGACAAAAAGATCGCCTTCGCCCTGACGCGCTCCAACTACGCCGCGCTCATCAAGGGCGGAGTCAAGGTCTATGAGTACACGCCGGGATTCATCCATGCAAAAAGTTTTATCGCCGACGACGCGGTGGGGGTCGTGGGCACCATCAATCTCGATTACCGCGCCTTTCTGTATCACTTCGAGGACGCCGTGCTGATGTATCGGACCAAGGCTGTCGAACAGCTGAAGGCGGACATGCTGGCCACCTTTGAGGTCTCTAAGGAACAGACGATCGAAGATGCAAAGCGCAGCGTGGTGTGGAGATGGGTGTGCGAACTCGCCAAGATTTTCGCTCCGCTCTTCTGACGGGAGGGACTTCTTTATGATCCATTCGCTTGCGGGCGGCGTGCTCGCGGACAATTCCAATCAACTCTTTGCGAAGGTGGAGGTATGCGGCACGCCCCGCTGGTACCTTGCGCCCTTTTCCGTCGCCGCGGGGGACCGCGTGCTCGTTCCCTTCGGCCCCGCCGAGGCGCTCACGGAGGGCACGGTCCTCAGGACCGAGCTCTGCACGCCCCAGACCGCGCCCGTCCCCGCAAAGCACAGAAAAGCCATCGAAAAAAAGCTCTAAACGGTTGACATTCTCGTTTCCGTATGGTACAATCAAGATGGTCATAGGGGAGTAATCGGCTTGCCGCGGGGCAAGCGGCAGCGTCCACATCATGCGGAGGATCCGCGGGTGCTGCATGAAACGGTGAGACTTATGCACGGCTCTTTCGTGCGTGAGTCTTTTTTATACCCTTTCCGGTTGCGCGCTTCGGCCCGTGCTTGCCCCTTTTCGAGGGGGGCGGAGGATGGTATGGAGATCTGGGAAGTTGTGCTGATCGGGGTCGCCCTTTCCATGGACGCCGTCGCCGTCGGATTGACGGACGGCATGTCGGAACCCCATATGGGGCGGGGAAAAACGTGCTTGGTCGCCGCCGTGTTCGCCGTCTTTCAGTTCCTGATGCCCGTTCTCGGGTACTATGCGGGGTACGCTTTTTCTTCCGTTGTGGAGAAGGTCGCACCCTACGTCTCGTTTGCCCTCCTCGCCCTCATCGGCGTCAAGATGATCGTCGACTGCGCGCTCGAACTGTACAAAAAGCGGCGCGCGGCCCGCGCGGCCTCTTCCGAAGATACGGAAGGAGACTTTGCTCCCCCCGAGCCGTCCGAACTCTCCCGCAAGGGCAAGTTCGGCGTGGGGAAACTGCTCTTGCAGGGGATCGCGACTTCGATCGACGCCCTTGCCGTTGGCGTGACCTTTTTCGCCCTCGACACCGCGGACAGCCTACCCATGTCCGCGATTTGGTGCTCGGTCATCATCGGAGCCATCACCTTTGCGCTGTCCTTTTGCGCTGTCCTTCTCGGCAAGCGCGCGGGAGACCGCTTTTCGGACAAGGCGGAGATCGCGGGCGGCGTGATCCTCATCGGGGTGGGCCTGAAAATTCTGCTCGAAGGCATCCTTTAATCGGAGAATCGTATGCTGTATCTTTGGATCTTTCTCATCCTCGTCGGATTTCTGCTCCTCATCAAGGGGGCAGACTGGTTTGTGGACGGCGCCTCCGCGGTCGCGAAGAAGTTGCACATTCCCGCGCTCGTCATCGGCCTCACCGTAGTCGCCTTCGGAACGAGCGCGCCCGAGCTCGCCGTCTCGATCACGTCCGCCGTGCAGCACTCCACCGACATCGCCATCGGCAACGTCGTGGGGAGCAACATCACCAACATCCTGCTCATTCTCGGAATATCCTCGCTCATCCATGTCCTTCCCGTGCGGCGGGATTCCGTCGTGCTCGACATCCCCGTGCTCCTGATCGGGTCCGTCCTTCTCGTCGGGCTCGGCGCATGGGGGAACGCGCTCTCATGGTGGGACGGGCTCATCCTGATCGTCGTCTTTTCCGTGTACATGGGGCTGCTCTTCCGCAATACAAAAAAGAATCCGCGCCCGGAGGAAGACTCGGGATTCGCGCCGCCCAAGGGGAAATTGAACGCCTGGATCTCCAAAATGGAGGAACGGACGTGGTTCGCCGTCCTCCTTACCCTCGTGGGGCTCGGGCTCGTGGTCGGCGGCGGGACGCTCCTCGTCGACGGTGCGCGCTATGTCGCGGAGTTCTTCGGCGTGAGCGAGCGCGTCATCGGATTGACCGTCGTCGCCATCGGGACAAGCCTTCCCGAACTCGTGACGAGCATCGTGGCGGCGTCCAAGGGGGAGACGGATATCGCGGTCGGCAACGTCATCGGGAGCAACATCTTCAACATCTTTCTCGTGGGAGGCGTCTCCTCGCTGTTCTATCCCCTCACCTTCACGGCGCAGGGAAATCTCGTCGACGCGCTCGTCGCACTCGGTGCGGCCCTTCTTCTGTATGCGCTCGTCTTTTTGGGCAAGCGGAAACTCTCCAAGGCCGCAGGTGCGGTCATGGTACTATCCTTTGCCGCCTACTATGTCTATCTCTTCCTCGTATAGGAGCCTCGCATGAGACATCTTATGACCTGTATGAAACCATATCGGACGGTGTCCGTGCTCGCGCCGCTCTTCAAGCTCTTTGAGGCGGCGATGGAGCTCACGGTCCCCCTCGTCGTGGGAGCCATCGTCGACGTCGGCATCGCGAACGGAGACCGCGGCTATGTCGTCTCCGCCTGCCTGCTGCTCGCGGCCTTCGGGCTCGCGGGGCTCGCTTTCGCGCTCACCGCACAGTTCTTTGCCGCCAAGGCGGCGGTGGGGACTTCGGCGGAACTCCGCCATCGGCTCTTTGAAAAGCTTCTGTCCTTTTCTTATGCCCAAATCGACGACATGGGTACCGCCTCGATGGTCACCCGCATGACGAGCGACGTCAATCAGGTGCAAAACGGCGTCAACATGACCCTGCGCATTCTGCTCCGTTCGCCCATCGTGGTATTCGGCGCGGCGCTCATGGCCTTCTTCGTGGACCCGTACGGCGGACTCGTCATCCTCGGCGTCATTCCGCTCCTCATGATCGTCGTGTTCGCCGTCATGGCTCTCACCGTTCCGCGCAACCGGGCCGTGCAGGAAAAACTCGACGACGTCTATCTCTCCGCACGGGAAAATCTCGCGGGCGCGCGGGTCATCCGCGCCTTTCGCATGGAGAAGAAAGAGGAGGCGGAATTCGAACAAAAGAGCAAGTCGCTTCTTGGCGAACAGATCGGCGTGGGTCGGATCGCGGCGCTCACGGCGCCCCTCACCTTCGCCCTCGTCAACCTCGCCGTCATCGTGCTCATTTGGGTGGGCGCCCTCCGCGTGGAGCTCGGCTCGCTCAGTCAGGGCGACGTGCTCGCCCTCTACAACTATCTCGCCCTCATCCTCGTCGAACTCATCAAATTCGTCAACCTCATCGTCACCGTCTCCAAGAGCGTCTCGTGTATGAAGCGCATCGGTGCGGTACTCGATTCGGAGGGCGAAGAGCGGGGCGGCGTCTGTCCCGAACCCGACAAAACCGCACCCCATATCGCATTTGAGGACGTTTCTTTCACCTATCCCGGTGCGGGAGCACCCGCCCTCGAGGGCATCACGTTCACGGTCGCCGCGGGCGAGACGGTGGGCATTCTCGGCGGAACGGGGTCGGGAAAATCGACGCTCGTGCGTCTGCTTCCCCGCTTTTACGAGATCGGCGGAGGCAGCCTCAAGGTGTGGGGGAGAGAGATAAGCTCCATCCCCAAGGACGCCTTGCGCAAAAGCATCGGCTATGTGCCGCAGCGGGCGCAGCTCTTTGCGGGGACGATCGCCTCCAATCTCCGGTGGGGCAACGAGGAGGCCTCGGACGAAGCGCTTCTCCATGCGGCCGAACTCGCCGAAGCGCGCGATGTTGTGGAGGCAAAGGGGGGCATTTACGGCCCCGTCGCGCAAGAGGGACGCAACCTTTCGGGCGGCCAGCGCCAGCGGCTCACCATTGCGCGCGCCCTTGTAAAGGACCCCGACATCCTCGTGCTCGACGATTCCTCTTCGGCGCTCGACTACCGCACGGACGCCCGTCTCGGTGAGACCTTGAAGAGCCTTCCGCAGACGGTGTTCCTCGTCTCCCAGCGGGTCTCGTCCGTCATGCGCGCGGACAAGATCATCGTGCTTGACGAAGGCCGTATCGCGGGCATGGGTACCCACGACGAGCTCATGGCGGGCTGTGAACTGTACCGCAGGATTTACGAATCGCAGACGGAGGAGACGGCATGAAGAACATGACGCTCTCCTCGGTTTTCCGTTACTTAAAGCCCTATGCGCTCCCGATCGCGCTCGTCCTTCTCTGTGCGCTCGCGGTCGTTGCGGGGCAGCTGCTCGCCCCCTTCTTTGCGGGACGTGCCATCGACTGCATCACGGCGGAGGGCATCGACCGCGCGGGACTTGCGGCCAACCTCGCCGGCATCGGCGGAGCCCTTCTCCTCGTACTTCCCTTCCAGTGGGCGATGGGCCTCTTCAACAACCGGATCGCCTACCGCGTGCTCTGCGATCTGCGGCGGGACGCTTTCCAAAAGCTCTCCCGCCTGCCTCTTCGCTATGTGGACGGACGCGCATACGGCGACGTCGCGAACGTCATCGTGACGGACGCCGAACAGTTTTCCGAGGGCCTTCTCCTCGGCTTCACCCAATTTTTTACGGGCATCCTGACCATTGTCGGCGTGCTCGGCATCATGCTCGCCCTCCGTTGGGAAGTCGCCCTCGTGGTGTTCTGCATCACGCCCGTTTCTTTCTTTGTCGCGCGGTCCATCTCCAAGCGGACGTACAAGTCCTTCCGTGCGCAGGCGGAAGCGCGCGCCGAGGAGGCCGCCTATGCCGACGAAATGCTCGCCGGGCTCAAGGTCGTAAAGGCCTTTTCCCGGGAAGAAGCCGCGGGACGGACCTTCGACGAAAAGAACAGAGCGCTCGAACGCGCCTCGCTGCGGGCCGTGTTCTTCTCCTCGACGGCCAACCCCGCAACGCGGTTCGTCAATGCGCTCGTCTATGCGGCCGTCACGCTCGTCGGAGGCTTTCTTGTCATCTCGACCGCGGGCATGGCTGCCCCATTTACGGTCGGTTCGCTCGGAATGTTCCTCTCCTACGCCAACCAGTACACCAAGCCTTTCAACGAGATCTCGGAGGTCGTGACGGAGTTCCAGAACGCCCTCGCCTGCGCCGCGCGCATCTTTGCGCTCCTTGCGGAGGAAGAGGAGCCCTCCGACGCGGAATATCCCGACCTCGGCACCGTCCGCGGGGAAGTTTCGGCCGAGCACGTTGCGTTTTCGTACGACCCCGCCCGTCCGCTCATCGAGGACTTCGACCTGTCCGTCAAGGCGGGCATGCGGGTCGCCATCGTCGGCCCCACGGGCTGCGGCAAGACGACGCTCATCAACCTTCTCATGCGGTTTTACGACGTCGACGCGGGTACCGTGTCCGTGGACGGGCATGACATCCGCACCGTCACGCGCGCGTCCCTCCGCCGCAACTACGGCATGGTCTTGCAGGAGACGTGGCTCAAGACGGGCACAGTGCGCGAGAATCTGAAGATGGGACGCCCCGATGCCTCCGACGAGGAGATGATCGAGGCCGCAAAGGCCGCCAAGGCACATTCCTTCATTCGCCGTCTCCCCAAGGGGTACGATACCGTCATCGGCGACGAGGGGATCCTGTCGGCCGGGCAGAAGCAGCTCCTCTGCATCGCGCGCGTCATGCTCTGCCGTCCGCCCATGCTCATCCTCGACGAGG
Source organism: uncultured Clostridia bacterium (assembly GCA_947627015.1). GTDB lineage: Bacteria > Bacillota > Clostridia > Christensenellales > Borkfalkiaceae > Gallimonas. The sequence goes on from CANQUL010000003.1 coordinate 15,378, forward strand.
CCACGAGCAACATCGACACGCACACCGAACGTCTCGTCCAACAGGCCTTTGATACGCTCATGGAGGGCAGGACGAGCTTTGTCGTCGCCCATCGGCTCTCGACGATCGTGCACAGCGACCTCATTCTCGTCATGAAGGACGGCAAGATCGTCGAACAGGGCACGCACGGCGAGCTGCTTGAAAAGGGCGGATTTTATGCCGGCCTGTACCGCGCGGGATTTGCACATTGAGCGGATTTTTTTCCGCCCCCATGTCTGTTTTTCCGGGTATTCCGTCGAACGTTCCGACGGCCGCTATACGCTTCTCTTCCGGGAAACGAGGAAGTACCCGAGCCTCGCGTTGATCGGATGGGGCGGTGCGCTTGTCCCTGCGGCGGTCTGCCTCTTGGTTTCCCGCAAAAGACGCATCGCGATCGCGTAGTTCTCACGGAAAACAAAAACGCTCCCGGACGGGGTTCTCCGAGAGCGTTTTTTCGTTTGGAAGGGGCATCTGTCCGGAACGTCACAGAAATTCGAGCGCCAGCGCGCCGAGTGCGGCGAGGAGGGTGGGCAGGGCGACGGTCACGCCCATCTTGAGAAAACTGCCGTAGCCGAACCGCACGCCTTCACGGCTGAGCATGGAGCTCCACATGATGCCCGCAAGGGCGCCGATGGGGGTCAGAAAGGCGCCGATGTTGGACCCGATGACGGTCGCAAGCAGCGCGGGGAGCCCTGCCGAGGTCCCGAGCACGGCCGAAAAGAGCACGCTCATCGGGATGTTGTTGATGATGTTCGCCGAAACAAAGGAGGCCGCACCGTACGTCCATACGGGGGGAGCCTGTTCGAGGGCCTCCGCAATGATCTCCGTCACGCCCTGCTCTTCGAGCGCCACGATCATCACGAACATGGAGAGCACAAAGGGGATGAGGGCATAGGGCGCGCGTCGGACGCAGTCCAAAAGTTCCTTGGGCTTATGCCGCTCAAAGAGAGAGACGGTGAGGGCGCACACGGCGAGGCTTCCGACGGCGGCAAGCGCCACGATCCACATCTCGAGCCCGAGATACGAGCCCACGGCGAGCAGTACGGTGCAGACGACAAGGTGCACGAGCCCGACCGCAAGGAGGGGCTTATTGGCCACATGCTCCTCTTCGGCGCCGCCCGAAATGGGCATGGAGAGTTTCTTGCGATAGACGAAGTAGAGCGCGGACAGGGCTACCATGCCCGCAAGGACGGTGGGAAAAGCGCTCAATCTGAGGTAAGTGAAGAAGTCGAGCCCGTACCCTTCGGCAAGGTAGATGTTCGTGGGATTCCCGATGATGAGCGCCATGCTCCACGTGTTCGCGGCGACAAATTCGGCGGCGAGGTAGGGCATGGGGTCGATGTTCGCGTGCTTGGAAAAGTAGAGGATGAAGGGCGTAAAGGAGAGGATGATGATGTCGTTGGACGTAAAGACGGTGAGCACGGCGACGAGGGCATAGAGCGCAAAAAAGAGCTTTTTCTGACCCCCATGTGCATATTTGAGGGCCTTTCCCGCAAGGACGCGGAAAAAGCCGAGCTCGTCGAGAAAGACGGAGAGGACGGTCATGGAGAGGAAGAGCACGAGGATCTTGAGCGGGTTGACCGCCGTATCCGCGGTGAGTGCGCCGAGGACCTCCCGTCCGTCGACGAGACCGAACGCGAGAAGGATGCCCGCGCCGATCACGGTCACGAGCCAATAGGTAGAGACTTCTGTCTTCCCGAGTTTCAGCTTGGGGAAGAAGAGGATGCAGAGGATCATCGCGGCGATGGTCAGAATGCAGACAAGCAGAGCAGCGAGCATAGGAGATGCCTCTCAAAGAAAAAAACCGTACTATGTTCTATCACAAACGGTTCCGAAAGTCAACAAAATCCGCCCTCTTTCCGAAAAATTTTCGGATTCGGCCCGAATTGATCTGCTTTGCGGAAATTCTTTACATTTTTCCGCGTCCGTGGTATAATGAAAGGGATTTCATTGAGAGGATGGCATTGCATATGGAAGAAGCGCATCGGGGCAAGACGGAGATCGGAAAGCGTGCCCACCGCACGGGTGTCATCGCGGCCGTGGGCGTTCTCACGGGCTGCTTTGCGGGGCTCATCGCAACGCTCTATAACAGCGTCGCGGAGATGGTGGAGGAATTTGCCGCGGGGTATTACGGCTACATCCGCGACAATCCGTGGTTCGTGCCCCTCCTCTTTTTGGGGCTCTTTTTGGGAGGCATCGTCATCGGCGGAAGTGTCAGGCTCTTCCCCGTCCTCAAGGGAAGCGGTTTCCCCCAGACGGAGGGCGTCGTAGAGGGAAAACTGCACTTCCGTTGGTATCAAGCCCTGATCGACATGTTCGCGGCCGGCCTCTTCTGCGTGTTTGCGGGAGCGAGCGCGGGCGCCGAGGGCCCCAGCCTCCTGCTCGGCGGAGCGTGCGGGGGCGGCGTCGGAAGGATTTTCCGCTGCGGCGACGATCTGCGCCGGTACAGTATCACGGGCGGCGCCTGTGCGGGTCTTGCCGTCTCGCTCAATGCTCCGCTCACGGGCATGATCTTCGCCTTCGAGGAAGCGCACAAGCGCTTTACGCCCGAGGTCTTTGTCTGTTCGTTCTCCTCCGTCGTCGCGGCGATGGCGGTGCGTGCCCTGCTCGGGCCCTGCGTCGGACTGCACGGCGGGCCCTTCCTCAAGACCTTTTCGCCCGTCGGCGATGCGGGGCTGCTCTTCACGCTCGAAGCGCTTGGGGCGGCGGCCGTCTGCGCCCTGCTCGCTGTCGCGCTCTATTATGCCATCCTCTTCGCCCATCGGCGGTTCCAAAAGCTCACCTTCTTCCGCGGCACGGGTCGGTATCTGATCCCCTTCCTCGCGATGGGGGTCCTCGGCCTCTTCTCCGTGTGGGCGATGGGGAGCGGGATCGGCGTGATCGAATCGCTCGGGAGCGGATCGGAGCATACCATGTCCGTGTTCGGGGCTCCGATTTGGGCGACACTTCTCATCGTGATCGCGTTGCGGTTCGTCGCATCCGTGCTCAATGCGGGGTGCGATCTTCCCTGTTGCTCCTCGGTTCCCATGATGGCGATCGGCGCGTGCGTCGGATCCCTCATGAGCCTGCTCTTCGAACAATGGGGCATGGACCCCATGCTTGCGGACGGCCTCGTCATCGTCTGCATGGTGACCTTCCTCTCGGCGGTGGTCAAGGCCCCGCTCACGGGCATCATCATGTCGGTGGAACTCACCCAGAGCTTTTCCTTCCTTCTCCCCGCGATCGTCGGCGTGGCGGTGGGGTATCTCGTCGGCGAGATGTTCCGCACGGAGCCGCTCTATGAGGTGCTGCTCGAGGATACGTTCGGCCGCCCGGAGGAACCGAAAGCGCCGAAAGATCCGGAGGAGCCGGAGAAGGCCTGACCGGAGGGCAGAGCCCATGTTCGGGACCGGCGGGGGTTCCTCCCCCAAAAAAAGACAGAAAAGGACCCCGCGGTCTGCGGGGTCCTTACGTTTTCGAACGATCTTACTTGTTGAGGCTTTGGAGGACGGTTTCGGGCGCCTGTTCATAGCGCGCAAATTCCTGCGTAAAGCGGCCGCGGCCCTGCGTCATGGAGCGGAGGCTGGTCGCATAGGTCAGGAGTTCGCCCTCGGGCGCTTCGGCCGTGATGACCTGAAGGCCTTCCACGGTGTCCATTCCGATGATCCGTCCGCGGCGCTTGTTGAGGTCGCCCATGATGTCGCCGACGTACTGTTCGGGCACGGTGATCTTCATGGAGCAGATGGGCTCGAGGAGAATGGGCTTCGCACGCGGAATGCCGTCCTCATAGGCGAGGCGGGCGGCGGAGACGAAGGCAACTTCCTTACTGTCGACGGGGTGAGATTTTCCGTCGAACAGGGTCGCCTTGAGGTTGACCATCGGATAGCCCGCGAGGACGCCCTTCTGGATGGCTTCGCGCAGACCCTTTTCCACGGCGGGGATGAAGTTCTTGGGCACCGAACCGCCGACGGTCGCATCGACGAATTCGAACACACCGTCCGCCGCACCGGGCTCGAAGCGGATGTTGACGACGCCGAACTGTCCCGCGCCGCCCGATTGCTTCTTGTGCTTGCCCTCGGCCTCCGACTTGGAGAGGATGGACTCGCGGTAAGCCACGGTGGGGGTGGAGAACTCGGCATCCGCGCCGAACTTCGATTTGAGCTTTCTCTTGAGGATCTCGAGCTGCACTTCGCCCTGTCCGCAGACGAGCGTCTCGCCCGTCTCGTGATTCTTTACGACCTGAAAACTCTTGTCCTCTTCGGCAAGACGGTTGAGCCCGCCGAATACCTTGTCCTCGGTCCCGCGTACGGCCACGGAGACGGCCATCGAGAGCACGGGTTCGGGGAAGGGAATGGGCTCGAAGCGGACGGGAACATTGGGGTCGCAGAGCGTGTCGCCCGTACCCGTGTTCGCGAGCTTGGACACCGCGCCGAGGTCGCCCGCAACCAAACTCTGCACGGGCTCGAGCTTTTTGCCGCGTACGATGTAGAGGGAGTTGATGCGTTCGGTGGTGTTCGTATTGGGATTGAGCACGTCGGCGCCCGTCTTTAATACGCCGCGGCAGACGCGCAGATAGTTGAGCTTTCCGACAAAGTTGTCGACGGCCGTCTTAAAAACCTGTGCGGCGAGGGGACCCGTTTCGTCGCAGGCGATCTCCGTCTGCTCGTTCTTTTTGAGGTCCTCGGCCTTGAGCCCCGCACGCTCGGCAGCTTGCGGCATGTATTCCACGATCTCGTCCATGAGGTTGATGACGCCCTTGTTGAGGAGCGCACTGCCCGCCATGACGGGGATGACGCTGATGTTGAACACGCCCTTGCGGAGCCCGAGAAGCGTCTCTTCGGGGGTGAGGGAACCCTCTTCGAAGTACTTGTCGAGGAGCTCTTCGTCATTCTCGGCGGCCGCTTCCTGCAAGACGCCCTGCATCTCTTCGAGCTCACTTTGGTACTGCGCGGGAACGGCGATCTCTTCGACGCCCGCGGCGGAGAACTTGAAGGCCTTGCCCGTGATGACGCTGATGTAGCCCGTCATCTTTTCCCCTTCCATGATGGGGATCTGGATGGGCGCGATCTTGCCCTTGTACCGGTCGGAATAGGCGCGGACGGTGCCGGGATAGTCGGCATTCTCCTTGTCCATGCCGTTGATGAAGAGGAAGAGCGGTTTTTTGCCCTTGAGGCAGCGGTCAATGGCCTTTTCGGCTCCGACCGTGACGCTTCCGCCCGCACCCGCAACGACGAGCGCGCCGCCCGCCGCCCGCATGGCCGAGTCGAATTCGCCTTCGAAATCATAGAAACCGGGAACGTCGATGAGGTTGAGCTTGGCGTCCTTCCAGTTGCAGTATGCGAGGGAGAGCGAGATGGAGGTCTTTCTTGCGATCTCCTGTTCGTCGAAGTCGCTGACGGTGGTGCCGTTGTCGACCTTGCCCATGCGCTCGATGGCGCCGGCGTTATAGAGGATCGCCTCGCAGAGGGTGGTTTTGCCTTCGCCGCTGTGACCGACGATGGCGAGATTACGTATGTTTTTCGCTGAAATGCCCATAGGAATTGTGCCCCTTAAAACAATGAATACGGCAAAAAGGCCGCTTACAACCATTATACATGGAAACAGAGCAAAAATCAAGGGGGTTGGGAAAAATAATTTCCGAAATCGCCGATTTTTTTCTTTTGCGCCCGTTCGGCTCGGAATGACGTAGCCTTGGCGCCCCTTATAGGGGAGCTGTCGAGGCGTAGCCGAGACTGAGGGGTTTATGTCAGCGGCTGCTCTTTTCGCGATTATGCTCCTTGCAGAGCATCTGCAGATTCTCGGGAACGGTCCTGCCGCCCTCGCACCACGGGGTGATGTGATCGCCCTCCATTTCGCCGAACTCGTAGTGCGTTCTCGCGCGGCCTTCCCTTGCGCAGAGGGGACAGATCCCGCCCTGCCGCTCATAGGCCTGCCGTTTTTGGCTCTCGGTAAAGGCCCGGATGTTCAAAAACTTCTCTTTCCCCGTCAATATATATGAATAGATCCCCTTCTTGTTCGTCACGTCGTCGTCTGCCATGAGCGCGGCGATTTTTTGTTCGAGCGCTGCCGTGTCAAAGGTCTGCGCGTGAAATTCATCGTACAGCGCACCCCAACGGAGTCCCTTCATCTCTCTCCGATATTTGACGAAGGTGAGCTTCACCCATTCGATGACGTTCCGGAAATACGTCCAGAGTTCATTCGCATTGGGGACCTGTTGATGCGCCGACATGTAGTCCTCGATGTGTCCCTTGCTTCTCCAATCGAGCGCGGTCTCCAGAAGTTCCTGCCGGATGGGGGAGCCGCTCACATAGTCCTTGGCAAGGAGGTACGCGGCGCAGTTCGTCTTGCTGAAGACCGACTTCGCATGCGTGAGCCACGGCCCCGTGTAGGTCGCGTTGCGGAGTTCCTGCTCGGTGAGCCGTTCCCCCGCGATATTGATGATGCGGAACCAATCGAGCTTTTCCCGGTCGTTTCCCTCGCAGAAGTAGACGAGCACCTTGTAATCGAGGATCTGCTGCTGTTCGGGTTTGGTCAGATTGTGGAAATAGCGGCTGTCGATCGAGAAGTCCCCCTTCACAAATTGACAGAAACTGATCGTGCGCTGCTGGCCGTCCAGCACTTCGAAGGTCCCGTCCTCGTTCTTGACCCAATACATGACGTTGAGGGGGAAGTCCTTTCTGATGGTGTCGATGACGGCGTTGCGCTTCTTCTCGTCATAGACGAATTCGCGCTGATACTTGGGACGGATGTTGAGTTTTCCGCCGTAGCCGACGACGCCCTCCTCGGCGTTGTCGACGTAGTTTTCCGTGATCTCGCCGACCGTGATCTCGTGCAGTTGGATTTTCATGACTTTCTCCTGTGTCTAATGAATAATCTTTTGAATTTCTTTTTTCCTTTTAACACTGCTTGCGGAATTTTACTTATCGGGTTCCACAGTCCGCAAGAGAAACCGCGCCCCTCGCTCTCAGTGGCTCCGATGATTTCAAATTGTTCGGGATTATATTTGTCGAGAAAGGTGATGGGAACGCCCATCACGCCGTCATAGTCATAGGGGATATCCGAAGTCTTGGAAACCTCGATCGCGTCGTAATTATCATACTTCGGATATTCTGTGGGGGAGTATTGTTTATAGAGGGTGAGAAATTCGTGCCGCTTTGCCGTATCAAGATCGGTAAACCAACATACATTCCGGAATTTCACTAAACCTGTCTCTTCATTATAAACTCCGTTTGCCCATTCGCGATGATCAAAATTTGTAACCCTGAAATACGCGTTTCCGTTGGGGAAGCTCGGCCCGAGCCACATCTTATTCGCTCTGATGAGCGGAAAGGTTTCCTTGTATGTGATCGCATTCTGCGGCCCGATGATCAAGAACTTCTTCTCATACTCCATGAGCTGTGCGACATACTCGCGGAAGAGCGAAAAGGGCGGGTTGGTTACCACGGTATCCGCCTCCTTGAGGAGTTCGATGCACTCCGCGGAACGGAAATCCCCGTTGCCCTTTAAGAGGGACAGCGAATTTTTCCTGTTTTTCAGCAGCCACTCGATGTCGTAGAGATCGACCGCGCCGTCCCCGTTGTAGTCCTCGATCTCGGTGATCTCGATCCGATACGCGCGGCGGGTTTGGTTGGGAACCGTCCGCTCGTTTCCGAAAAACGACATCTGCGTGTGGGCGATCGGAGAGGGGTCATAGCAGGTCGCGATGAGCTTTTTGAGCCCCAAAAAGTTGAAGTTCATCGCAAAGTATTTGAAAAAGTTGCTCTCGTACGGGTCGTCGCAGTTGCAGAAGATGACCTTGCCCGCAAGCTGTTCCTTGTAATGCTTGAGCTCTGCTTCGATATCCGAAAGTTGGGTGTAAAACTCGTCCTTTTTGTTTTTTCTTGCATTCCGCAGGGTATCCGTCGGCATGATTTCCTCGTGTGTATAAAATTATAGTATCAAAATTATAACACGATAGTTTTAATCTGTCAACGCTACAGTTATGAGATATTCGCAAAAAAGTGCGTAAACTAAAACTAAAGTTTAGAAAAAGGGGCTGCCATATGGATCGTCACGATGTTGCAAAACGGATACGGGAACTCAGGGAAGAGAGAAAGATGACGCAGAACGCGCTGGCATATCAGGCAGGCGTTTCACCCACCTATATCTATCAGTTGGAGCGCGGCGAAAAGAACCCGACGGTCGAGTACATCGACAACATCTGTTGGGGGCTCGGGATCACGATCGAAGAATTTTTCTCCACAAAAAAAGAGGAGCCGAAGGAAACCGACAGGCTTTCCTCGCTCACCTCCGAGCAGAGACAGCGGCTGAACCACTTTTTGAACAGCTTGTAATGCTCTGCCTTCCGCGTCCGCAGCCCGGGGCATGACCCCTCGGCGGCAGGGCAGACGGCAGCTCTCTTACAGAACAAAAAGACGGAGCAGGAGACCTGTTCCGTCTTTTTTGGTGCACCCGGCGGGGATCGAACCCACAACCTTCAGCGTCGGAGGCTGACACGCTATCCAATTGCGCCACGAGTGCAGAAAATGGATTTTCGGCAGTGCGCTCTCGGGCATGGCCTGCCCGTCCGTCCTCTGCCAATCGGGAGAAGTGCGTGCACGCGGAGGCGTTTCCGCCCCCAAAAACCGTGCCGCACGGAGACGCTTCCGCCCTTCTCTTTTTCTATTATAGCATATTCCGCGGAAAAATGCTTTATATTTTCGGCAGTTTGTGGTAAAATAGAGAAAAAAATTTCCCGAAGGGGAGCAAGGAGGGGCATCGGAATGAAAAAGCGGGTGGTCGTGGGACTTTCGGGCGGCGTGGACAGCTCGGTCGCGGCGCTTCTTCTCAAGCGCCGCGGGTACGACGTCGTCGGCCTCTTTATGCGCAATTGGGAGGAGACGGACGAGCGCGGCGTCTGCTGTGCGGACGACGACTTCGAGGACGTAAAGCGCGTTGCGGACCTTCTCGATATCCCGTACTATGCCGTCAACTTCGCACGGGAGTACGAGGAGCGCGTCTTTCGCGATTTCCTTGCCGAATACGAGGCCGGCCGCACGCCCAACCCCGATGTCCTCTGCAACCGGGAGATCAAGTTTGGGCCCTTCAAGGAGCACGCCCTTGCGCTCGGCGCCGACGCGATCGCCACCGGCCACTATGCGGGCATTCTCCACGAAGGCGGCGTGCACCGGCTCCTGAAGCCGCGCGATTCGGCCAAGGACCAGACGTACTTCCTGTGCCAGCTCTCGCAGTCCCAGCTCGACGGCGTGCTCTTCCCCCTGCAGGATCTCACCAAGGCGGAAGTCCGTGCGATCGCCTGCGAGGCGGGCCTTGCCACGGCGGAGAAGAAGGACTCCACGGGCATCTGTTTCATTGGGGAACGCAACTTCCGCGCCTTTCTCCGGACTTACCTTCCCGCACGCCCGGGGAAGATCCTGACCTTGGACGGCGAAGAGGTCGGACGGCACATCGGGCTCATGTACTACACGCTCGGCCAGCGGCGGGGGCTCGACCTCGGCGGAAGAAGGGGAGAGGACGGTCGATGGTTCGTTGTGCGCAAGGACCTCGGGGAGAACGTGCTCTACGTCTCGCACGGCGACGAGACGCCCCTGTACTCGGCGGGCTGTCTCGTGAGCGGCATCAACTACATCCCGTCCGCACCCCAAAAGGACGCCTTCGAGTGCACCGCCAAGCTTCGCTACCGGCAGACCGAACAGCGCGTCCGCGTGACAAAGACGGGGGAGACCTCCGCCCGCGTCGACTTCTTCGAGCCGCAGCGCGCCGTGACGCCGGGCCAGTTCGCCGTGTTTTACAGTGAGACCGATTGCCTCGGCGGCGGCGTCATCGAGCAGACATTCGGCGAGAAAGAAACCTGATCTTTCGCACAGGAAGGGCCCTTCGGGGCCTTTTTCTTTATTTCGAATTTCATCGAAATAAAGAAAAAGGACGGAAAAATCCGAGAAAAATCCGCAAAATAGTACAAAAATCAATTATTTCGATGAATATCGAAATAATAGACTTCCGAAGGGGCGAATGCGGACGTTCTATCCCGCAAGGCGGGCGCATAGGATAGCCGTATGGAACAATACAGGCATTCCAAGGAGGAGGTCCTTGCTGCGCTCTCGGCAACGGAGAGGGGGCTTGCGGGCGAGGAAGCGGAGGCCCGATACAGGCAGACGGGCCCCAACGCGCTCAAAGAGGGAAAAAAAAAGAGCAAGATCGCCCTCTTTTTTTCGCAATTCCGGGATCTCATGACGCTCATTCTCATCGCGGCGGCCGCTCTTTCGGGCGTACTCGCCTTTTTGACGCGCGATGCGGCCGAGCTCGCCGATACGGGGATCCTGCTCTTTATCATTTTTTTGAACGCGCTCGTGGGCTTTTTGCAGCAGTACCGCGCCGACGCCGCACTCGAAAAGCTGAAAAAGCTCTCCCGCTGCGAGGCCAAAGTCATCCGCGACGGGCGGGTGGGAAAGATCGATGCCGAACGGCTCGTCCCGGGGGACGTCATCGAACTCGAGGAGGGCGACCGCGTCCCCGCCGACTGCCGTATCCTTGCGGGCGAGGACCTTCTCTTTGACGAATCCGCCCTCACCGGCGAAAGCGCACCCGTCAAAAAGTGCGATTGCATCGTGACCAAGCGCGCCTTGGCCGAACGCAGAAACACAATACATCTCTCGACGTATTGCGTCCGCGGAACGGCACGGGCCGTCGTCACGGCCACCGGAATGGACACCGAGATGGGACGGATCGCCAAACTTCTCGGGGAGGAGAAGGCCGATCCTTCGCCCCTCGACCGGACCATCGCGCGGCTCGGGAAGATCATCTCGGCCTTTGTGCTTACCGTGGCGGGCGTGCTCTTCGTCGGCGGCCTCTTCGCGGGGAAATTGAGCCTTCTCGACAACATCATGGCGGCCGTTGCACTCGCCGTTGCGGCCATCCCCGAGGGCATGGGTGCCGTCGTTACGGTCATCCTCGCCATGGGTGTCCAACGGATGGCGGGTCGGAACGCCGTCATGCGCAAGCTCTCCGCCGTCGAAGCGCTCGGCAGCTGCACCGTCGTATGTACCGACAAGACGGGCACCCTGACCCTCAACCGCATGACCGTTGAAGAAATAAGCGGGGACGCCGGGGAGGTCCTCCGATGCATCCGCGCGTGCAATACCGTAAAGGGGGAGCCCGGGGCCTACCTCGGCGACGCTACCGAGATCGCCCTTCTCGAATATGCCGACCGCCTCAAATTTGCATTCCCGCACGAGAGGATCGCAATCGAGCCCTTCACCTCGGAGCGGAAGATGATGAGCGTCAGGGCTTCCTTCGGGGGCGAGAAGCGGCTTTACGCAAAGGGTGCGACGGAAATTCTGCTCAAAAAGTGTACCCATGTCCTCAAAACGGGAAAAAAGCAGCCCATGACGCAGGCCGAACGGCGTGCGATCGTAGAGCGATCCGACGCCTACTCCGCGCGTGCGATGCGCGTCCTCGCCTTTGCATACGGCGAGGGCGACCGAGAGGAGGAACTTGTCTTTACGGGCCTTGCGGCGATGTCCGACCCACCCAAGCCCGGGGCAAGGGAGGCCGTTTCCGCCTTCCGCCGTGCGGGAGTCAAGACGGTCATGATCACGGGCGACAGTGCGAGAACCGCTCTCTCCGTCGCGAGCCGTCTCGGGATCGCGGAGCACCCTTCCGAAGTGATCACGGGAGAGCAAATTGACGACATGGGGTCGGAAAAATTCGCGAAAACCGTGCAAAATTATGCCGTCTACGCCCGCGTCTCGCCCAAGCACAAGTCGGAGATCGTGCGGGCGCTCAAGGCGCGCGGCGAGACGGTCGCCATGACGGGAGACGGGGTCAACGACGCCCCCGCACTCAAGGCCGCGGACATCGGCGTCGCCATGGGGTCGGGGACGGACGTCACCAAGAACGCCGCCGACATCGTGTTGGCGGATGACGACTTCTCGACCATGGTGCATGCCGTTGAGGAGGGCCGCAACGTCTTTTTCAACATCAAAAAGACGATCGACTTCTTCCTTGCCACCAACCTTGCCGAGGTCTTGTGCGTGCTCATCGTCACACTTTTCTTCCGCGATCTCGCCTTTCTGACGTCCACCCAGCTCCTCTGGGTCAACCTCATTACCGATTCCCTGCCCGTGCTCGCCCTCGGCGTGGAGCGGACGGAGGGCGCCATGCTGCGGCCGCCCGTGTCCGACCGGGAAATCTATTCGAGGCGTTCGCTGCTCCGCGTGCTCTTTTTCGGCCTCGCGCAGACGGGGATCCTTGTTGGAATGTTTGTCGGCGCGAATGCCGCATGGGGGAACGCAACAGCGAGCACGATGGCCTTTGTCGCTCTCTCGCTCACCGAGCTCTTTCATGCCTTCAACGTGCGAAATGAGGATACCATGTCCAAGGTTCGGGACTTCGTTTCCAACAGAGTGCTGCTTCTGACGGTCGCCGTCGGCATCCTTCTCTCCGTGCTTCTCGTCGTGACGCCGCTCCGCACGCTCTTCGGTCTCGTGCCGCTTTCGCCCCTCTCATGGGCTGCGGCCGTCCTCCCGGCTGTCGCCGTCGTGCCCCTCGGGGAGCTCTTAAAGGGAGGCAGCCTTCTCGTCCGCCGCATCCGTTTTCGGCCGCGTGCCGTCAGAAGGCGAGGAAGCGGTAGCCGCGCGCTCTGAACGCGTCGATGATGGCGGGGAGCGCCTCCGCCGTCGCTTTATGCGGCGCCGAATCGTGCAGGAGCAGAATGACCTCGTCCTTGCCTTCGGCCGTCTCGAGCGAAGTTTTGAGGAGCGTCTCCGCACTCGCATGGGGGATCTCCTCGTCGCCGCAGACGGCATTCCAACCGACGATCTCGTATCCCTGTGCGCGCAGCCGTTCGGCCATCGGGGCATGCTTCCCGCCTCCCGGGAATCGGTAGACGCGGGGTGTGACGCCCGTGACGGTCCGGATCGCTTCGGCGCAGGCCGCGGCGTCCTCGAGGAGCGCGCCGACGGAGGCGTAGATGCGGTCATAGCGATGGCTCATGGAGTGTACCCCGAGAGTATGTCCCTCCGATGCGATGCGGCGGAGCGTCTCCTCGCGGCCTTCGATGCGTTCGCCGACGAGAAAGAAGGTGGCCTTGACGTCCTTTTCCCGGAGCGTGTCGAGGATGCGTCCGGTCACGACGGTGCTCGGCCCGTCGTCAAAGGTGAGATATACGGTCTTTTCTCCCTCTCCGTATGCCCAGACGGGCGCGGCGAGCGTGCGTCCGCAGAAGTGTGCAAAGAGGGCCACCGCGAGGACGAGAAGAAAGACGGCAAAGGGAACATAGCGTTTTTGCATACCCCGAGTTTGTGGAATCCGCGCAAATTTATTTACTTTTTCGGGCGGAAGGAGTATAATGAGAAAAAACACGCGGAGCAGTTATGACAACGACAAGATCATTCGGAACGACAAGGGCGGGAGAGCCCGTGACCGCCTACACCATCTCGGACGGGGAGGGGAGCGTGACGCTCCTCGACTACGGCGCACTCGTTCAGAGCCTCTTTGTACCCGGTGCGGACGGACGGCTCCATGACGTCGTCCTCGGCCACAACGACCTTGCGGGGTACGAGGATCACCGCGGCCATCTCGGGGCCACGGTGGGACGGTTCGCAAACCGCATCCGGGACGCACGCATCGTCCTCGACGGGAGAACGTACGAGCTCGTCAAAAACGACGGCGCGCACCATCGCCACGGGGGAAGCTACAACTTTTCCAAGCGCGTCTGGAAGGCAGACCTCGGCGAAGATTTCGTGGAATTTTCTCTCCTTTCGCCCGACGGCGATCAGGGCTATCCCGGGAATTTACGGGTTTCCGTGCGCTATACTTTCGGACATGGTACCCTCGGAATCGCTTACCGTGCGACGACAGACCGTCCCACCGTCCTCAATCTCACCAACCACACCTACTTCAATCTCGGGGGAGAGGCGAGCGGCAGCGTCCTCGGGCAGCTGCTTCGGATCGACAGCGAAAAGATCGTCCGGACGGACGCCTCGCTCCTTCCCGTCGGCGGATTCCGGAGCGTTTTCGGCACGCCCTTCGACTTTACGTCGCCCAAGCCCATCGGCCGCGACATCGGGGCGGACGACGGGGATCTTCTGAATGCGGGCGGGTACGACCATTGCTACCTTCTCGGCGGGACCTTCTCCGTCTGCGCCGAGGCCTTCTGCCCCGGAACGGGCATCGCGATGACGTGCCGTACGGACATGCCTGCCGTGCAGTTCTATTCGGCGAACGGGCTCAGGCAGTTCGGAAAGGGGACGGAGTACGCCCCGCGCGACGGCTTCTGCCTCGAGACGCAGTTCATCCCCGACAACCCCAACATGCCCGAATATGCGGCGTACGGAAGCTCCGTTCTCCGTCCCGGAGAGACCTTTGCCCGCCGCACCGAATATGCCTTTTCCGTCCGGAAATAAATGCACAGAACGGCCGTGTGCCCTCATAGGATGAAGTGACCGCTCCCCGCACGGGGAGGGCCGACGGGGGTCTCACAAATGCAGTGGTTTTTCGGACTCGGGACATGGCAGCAGGCGCTGCTCGTCTCCCTCATGATGGACGCGTCGACGGCGCTCGGCGCATCGCTCGTCCTCTTCTCCAAAAAATTTCCGCACGCCGTTCAGACGTGCCTCTGCGCGGGCGCGGCAGGCATCATGCTTGCCGCGAGCTTCTTTTCTCTGCTGCTCCCCGCGCTCGGATATGAGACGACCGTTCCCGCATGGCTCTCCGTCACCCTCGGATTTTTCCTCGGCGGACTGTTCATCGCCGGGAGCGATTTTTTCTTCGGGAAGCGGAGCTTTCGGCGGCTCGGTAAAAAGAACGGGCTGATGTTCCTTGCCGTGACGCTCCACAACATCCCGGAAGGCATGGCCGTCGGCGTGGCGATCGCGGCGGCCGGAAGCGGACACGGGGCCATGTTTTCGGCGCTCCTCTTTGCCGTCGGCATCGCCGTGCAGAACTTTCCCGAGGGCGCATGCGTCGCCTTTCCCCTGCGGGCGGGAGGAATGCGCGCGGCGCGGGCGTTTGCCTATTCGCAGGCCTCGGGACTTGTGGAGATCCCCGCATGCGTGCTCGGCGCACTGGCCGCATCCGTCGTGGAGGGCATCATGCCGTGGGCGCTTGCCTTCTCCGCGGGGGCCATGATCGCCGTCGTCTGTTCCGAACTCGTGCCCGAATGCTTTGCGGAGAGCAAGCGTCTCGCCACGGCGGGCGTCGTGCTCGGATTCTGCCTCATGATGCTCCTCGACGTCGCCCTCGGCTGAGCCCGCATAATTTTTGCGCCGCGTCCCATACTTCGGGTATGAAACAGCAAAAGAGCATGCAAGCGGCAGAAGAAGGGGAGGCGCGGAAATCCGCTCCCATGAGAGAAAACGAGCATACCGTGTCCGCAAGGAAGGCTGCGATCATCGTGGGAGCTTCCTCGGGGATCGGACGGGAAACGGCCCTTCGGCTGCTCGCGCGCGGGTATCGCGTCTACAACCTCTCGCGCACGGCCTTCAAGGGGGACCGGGTACGGACCATCCCCGCGGACGCCTCTGTGGAGGGGGAACTTACGCGGGCGATCGGAGAGGCGGGGGAGGAATCGGGCGCCGTCGATCTTCTCGTTTATTCGGCGGGATTCTCCATGGCCGCGCCCATCGAACACGCCGAGAGCCGCGACTACCGGTATCTCTTCGAAGTCAACTATTTCGGTGCGGTCGAGGCCCTGCGTGCGGCGGCGCCCTTCCTGCGGCGAAGGGGCGGACGGGCCGTGCTCGTGGGTTCGATCGGCGGGGACCTGCCCATTCCGTACGACGGATTTTACTCCTCTTCCAAGGCGGCGCTCGCCATGCTTGCGCGGGAGGCCGACGTCGAACTGCGTCCGCACGGGGTACGCGTCTCCGCCCTCCTTCCCGGGGGAACGGCGACGGACTTCACCTATGCGCGGAAGGTGTACGGCGAACAGGACAGCCGCTCCTATGCGCCTTCCGTCAAGAGGGCGTCGGCGGCGCTTGCCAACATGGAGCAGGGCGGCATGAATCCCTCGCTCGTGGCGGAAGCGGTCATCCGGCTCGCCGAGAGGAAAAATCCCCCGCCCGTGTCTGCGGTCGGAGGCAAGAACAACGTCGTCCGTTATGCGGGCAAGTTGCTCCCGGAGCGTTTGACCGACTGGCTCGTGCGCAAGAAATTCAACCAGCGGTAGAGCGCCGCAATTCCCGCCGCAAATGAAAAAAGAAAATTCCTCCGCCCCCCTTTGAATGCTTGACGGCCAAGCCCCCGATGTTGTATAATAAGGACATGAACAGGGCAGGCGCATCCCGCGCTCTCGGGCGCGACTTTCAACCGAATCGATGCACGTTACGGGCAGTTTTTTTCGCGTAGAAAAGACTGCCTTATTTTACTTTTCCGGAGGTACATTTTATGAAGAAAATCGCCGTCATCATGGGGAGCGATTCCGATCTTCCCGTCGTGGAAAAGGCCTTTGCGGTCTTTGAGGAACTCGGGATCCCCTACGAAGTGCACGTCTTTTCGGCGCACCGTACGCCCATGGAGGCCAAGGAATTCTCCGAACGGGCGCGCGAGAACGGATTCGGCGCCGTCATCGCGGCGGCAGGCATGGCCGCCCACCTCGCGGGCGCCATCGCGGCAAACACCGTCCTTCCCGTCATCGGGATCCCCGTAAAGAGCGGCGGCCTCGGCGGGCTCGACGCACTTCTCTCCACCGTGCAGATGCCGTCGGGCATTCCCGTCGCGACAGTGGCCGTGGACGGTGCCAAGAATGCGGCCTACCTCGCCGCGGAGATCCTCGCCGTGTCCGACGATGCGCTCTATGAAAGGCTCACGGCCGCGCGCAGGGAAGGCGCCGAAGCGGTGCTCGCCAAGGACAGACTGCTTTCGGAAAAATACGCGAAGTGAGCCGAAACAAGACAGATTTTTGTGATTTTTATCAAGGAGATAGATACCATGGAAAAACAAGAACAGCTCTATGAGGGCAAAGCAAAAAAGGTCTACGCGACCGAGGACAAGGATCTCGTCATCGTCTCTTACAAGGACGACGCCACGGCCTTCAACGGCCTCAAAAAGGGCACCATCGTCGGGAAGGGCGTCGTCAACAACCGCATGACCAACATGATGATGCAGCTTCTCGAAGAGCACGGCGTTCCCACGCATTTCGTAAAGGAGCTCTCCGAGCGCGACACCCTCGTCAAGAAGGTGAAGATCGTGCCTCTCGAAGTCATTATCCGCAACGTCTCCGCGGGCAGCTTTGCCAAGCGCTACGGCGTGGAGGAGGGCATCGTGTTCGACGAACCCACCATCGAGTTCTCCTATAAGAATGACGCGCTCGGCGATCCGCTCATCAACACCTACCATGCGCTCGCCCTCAAACTCGCGACCAAGGAAGAGATCGCCCTCATCGAGCAATACGCCTTTACCGTAAACAAGGTGTTAAAGGAGTACTTCCTCACGCTCGGCGTCAAGCTCATCGACTTCAAGCTCGAGTTCGGCAAGACCGCGGACGGCAAGATCGTGCTCGCCGACGAGATCAGCCCCGACACCTGCCGCTTCTGGGACGCAAAGACCGACGAGAAGCTCGACAAGGACCGCTTCCGCCGCGACATGGGTGGGGTCGAGGACGCCTACAAGGAAATTTTCAAGCGCGTGACCCAAGGAAAATAAGCCCTGCGGCGCACGCTTACGGACATCGGATATCGGGAGTATTTATGTCGGAAATTCATGAAGAGTGCGGGGTGTTCGGCATCTTCGCACCCGAAAAGCAGGATGTCGCCTCCACGGCGTATTATGCGCTCTTTGCCCTCCAGCATCGGGGGCAGGAATCGGCGGGCATTGTCGTCAACGACGACGGCGTGTTCCATACCCATAAGGACGCGGGCCTCGTCAACGACGTGTTCACCGCGGACAACCTCCGCCGTCTCGGCGAGGGGAACATGGCCATCGGCCACGTCCGTTATTCCACGACGGGCGCGAGCGGCCGCGAGAATGCCCAGCCCATCGTCGTCAATCACTTAAAGGGCAACATGGCGCTCGCCCACAACGGCAACCTCGTCAACGCATACGAGCTCCGCAGCGAACTCGAGAGCGAGGGGAGCATCTTCCATACGACCTCGGACAGTGAGGTCATCGCCTACATCGTCACCAAGGAACGCGTCAAGACGCGCTCCATCGAAGAGGCCGTGCAAAACGCCATGGGCAAGCTGAAGGGAGCATACTCCTTCCTCGTGATGTCGCCCTCCAAGCTCATCGCGGTGCGCGACCCCGCGGGCTTCCATCCCCTCTGCTACGGCGTGCGGGAGGACGGCTCGTACATCGTTGCCTCCGAATCGTGCGCCCTCGACGCGATCGGCGCCAAACTCGTGCGCGAAGTGGAGCCGGGCGAGATGCTCATCTTCACAAAGAACGGCGTGACGTCCGACCGCAGCCTGTGCGGAAAGCCCAAGCACCTCTGCGTGTTCGAATATCTCTACATCGCCCGTCCCGACTCCGTCATCGAGGGCAAGTCTGTCCACGAGGCGAGAAAGCAGGCGGGACGCTTCCTTGCGGAGCGGTATAAGATCGATGCGGACATCGTCATCGGCGTGCCCGATTCGGGACTGGATGCGGCCTACGGCTATGCGGAGGCCTCGGGCATCCCGTACGGCATCGGCTTCATCAAGAACAAGTACATCGGCCGCACTTTCATCGCGCCCGGACAGGCCGCGCGCGAGGATCGGGTGCGCATCAAGCTCAATGTCTTAAAGTCCGCCATCGAGGGCAAGCGCGTCATCCTCGTGGACGACTCCATTGTCCGCGGCACCACCTGCGAGCGGATCGTGCGCATGCTCCGGAACGCCGGGGCGACCGAAGTGCATATGCTCTCCTCCGCGCCCGCCTTTCTCAATCCCTGCTACTACGGCACGGACATCGACTCGCGGGACAACCTCATCGCATGCCACCATACCGTGCCCGAGATCGCAAAGATCATCGGCGCCGATTCGGTGGGGTATCTGCCCCTCGAAAAGGTGGCGCTCCTCACGGGCGGCGACGGCAGCGGGTTCTGCACGGCCTGCTTCGACGGCAACTATCCCACCGAGGCGCCCACGTTGAGCGACAAGAGCCGCTTCGAGCGCTGGGAACGTCCCATCTCCGAAAATCCCAAATTCCGCAACAAAAAATAAGGAATCCACTATGAACAAAAGCTATTCCGACAGTTACAAGGCCGCGGGCGTCGACATCACCGCGGGTTACAGGGCCGTGGAGCTCATGAAGAAGCACGTTGCCCGTACCATGCCCGAGGGAACGGGCGACGCGATCGGCGGATTCGGCGGACTCTTTGCGCTCCCCGCGGGGATGAAGGAGCCCGTCCTCGTTTCGGGAACGGACGGTGTGGGGACCAAGCTGCGCATCGCCCAACTTTTGGGGAGGCACGACACCATCGGCATCGACTGCGTTGCCATGTGCGTCAACGACGTCCTCTGCTGCGGCGCGAGACCGCTCTTCTTCCTCGACTACATCGCCTGCGGGCGGAACGTCCCCGAAACGATCGCGACCATCGTGGGCGGCGTGGCAGAGGGCTGCGTCCGTGCGGGCTGTGCGCTCATCGGCGGCGAGACGGCCGAACATCCCGGTACCATGCCCGAGGATGACTACGACATCGCGGGCTTTACCGTCGGCGTCGTGGAGAAGGAGAAGATCATCGACGTCAAAAAGATGAGAGCGGGGGACCGCGTGATCGCCCTGCCTTCGACGGGGGTGCACTCCAACGGATTCTCCCTCGTGCGCAAGGTGTTCGACGTCGAGCACTGCGACCTCACGGCGCCCGTCGAGGCGCTCGGCGGGGCATCGCTCGGGGAGACGCTCCTCACGCCCACCGCCATCTATGTGAAGCCCATGCTCGCGCTCTTTGCGGAGACCGAAGTTTTGGGCGTTTCGCACATCACGGGCGGCGGCTTTTACGAGAACATCCCGCGCGCCCTTCCCGCAGGCCTCGGCGTGCGCATCCGGAAATCGGATGTAAAGGTGCTCCCCGTCTTCAATCTCATCCGAGCGGCGGGCAAGATCTCCGAGCATGACATGTTCAACACCTTTAACATGGGCGTCGGCATGACCGTCGTCGTGCATGCGGAGGACGAAGCGCATGCGATCGAGGTGTTGAGGCAGAGCGGCGCGGATGCCTATCCGCTCGGCGTCATCGTCGAGGGCGAAGGCGTCGAGTTAGTGTAATTTTCAAGCCCCTTGCTGTCCCCGAAAGGGAAAGGGATTGCGTCATCCTGCCCGCAAGGAAGGATCCCGGAGTACGAAGTCCGACATCGACCCAAGGGGGTTTCATTCAAAGAATCGCATATGGATAAGATCGGAATTGCCGTCCTGTGTTCGGGCGGCGGAACCAATTTACAGGCCATTCTCGGAGCGGCCGAGGCGGGACTTCTCCCCGACGGGGAGATCGTTCTCGTCGTGGCGGACAGCCCGTCGGCCTATGCCCTGACGCGCGCTGCACGCTACGGCATCGAGACGGCGGTATTCGACCGCGCCCTCCTCGCAAGAGGGGAACGGGAGCAGCGGATCGCAGAACTCCTCACCGAGCGGAAGATCGGCCTCGTCGTGCTGGCAGGATTCATGACCGTCCTCTCCGCCGCCTTCGTAAAGCGCTTTGAGGGGCGCATCATCAACGTGCATCCCGCGCTCATCCCGAGCTTCTGCGGGGTGGGCATGTACGGACTTCATGTGCACGAAGCCGTCCTTGCCCGCGGCGTAAAGGTCACGGGCGCAACGGTGCACTATGTCACCGAGGAGTGCGACGGCGGACCCATCATCGCCCAGAAGGCGGTGGAGGTCAAGGCGGGCGACACGCCCGAAACGCTGCAAAAGCGCGTCATGCGCGAGGCGGAATGGGTCATTTTGCCCGAGTCCGTCGAGGCAGTCTGCAAAAAGTTGAGAGGCTGACCTCTCGCAAAATCAAAAAACCTATCAAAGGAGAATCATTATGGCATACATCAGAAAGAGCATGGAACGCCTCTTAAAGGGCAATTCCTACCCCGGCCGCGGTCTCGTCATCGGCAAATCGAGCGACGGCCGCCGCGCATTCTTCGCCTATTTCATCATGGGCAGGAGCGAAAACAGCCGCAACCGCATCTTCACGGAGCATGACGGCAACATTAAGACGGAGCCCTTCGATGCGGCCAAGGTCACCGATCCCTCCCTCATCATCTACACGCCCGTCAAGACGCTCGACCGCGACATCGTCATCACCAACGGCGACCAGACGGACACCATCGAGGAATTCATCGTAAAGGGCAAGACCTTCCATGACGCGCTCCTCACCCGCACCTTCGAGCCCGACGAGCCCAACTACACCCCCCGCATCAGCGGCATCATCCACCTCGCAAAGAAGAGTTTCACCTACGAGATGGCCATCTTAAAGAGCGCCGACGGCAAGGGCAAGAAGTGCAACCGCTACTTCTTCGAATACGAGCCCGTCAACGGCGTAGGACACTATCTTCACACCTATGAGAAGGACGGCAACCCCCTTCCCTCGTACATGGGTGAGCCCGATCGCGTCAAGATCGGGAATGATCTCAAAGAATTCGCCGACGAGATCTGGAACAATCTCAACAAGGACAACAAGATCTCGCTCTACTGCCGTGCCGTCAACCTTCGCACATGGCAGGAGGAAGAGGTCCTTTATAACCGCAATCAGAAGTGAGGCAATATGAAAGAATTTTCCTTAAAGTACGGCTGTAATCCCAACCAAAAGCCCGCCCGGATCTTCATGGAGAACGGAGGGGACCTCCCCGTCGAGATCCTGAACGGCAGACCGGGGTATATCAACTTCCTCGACGCCTTCAATTCGTGGCAGCTCGTAAAAGAGATCAAGGACAACACGGGCTATGTCGCCGCGACGAGCTTCAAGCACGTCTCTCCGACTTCGGCCGCCATCGGGAAGCCTCTTTCGCCCGCTCTCAAACAGTCCTGCTTTGTGGACGACATCGAGGGGCTCGACGATTCGCCCCTTGCCTGTGCCTATGCGCGCGCCCGCGGTACCGACCGCATGTCCTCCTTCGGCGACTGGATCGCCCTCTCCGACGAGTGCGACGAAGTGACCGCGAGGATCATTGCCCGCGAGGTCTCCGACGGCATCATCGCCCCGGGCTATTCCCCCAAGGCGCTCGAGATCTTAAAGAGCAAGCGGAAGGGCGCCTACAACGTCGTCCGCATCGACAAGGATTACGTCCCCGCCGACATCGAGAGAAAGCAGGTGTTCGGCATCACCTTCGAACAGGGAAGGAACAACTTCCGCATTGACGCCGCTCTCCTCGGCAACCTCGTCACCAAGAACAAGACATTGCCCGCGGACAAGGCCGTCGACCTCATCATCTCGCTCATCACCCTCAAATACACGCAGTCCAATTCCGTCTGCTTTGCGGCGGACGGACAGGCCATCGGCGTGGGCGCAGGCCAGCAGTCGCGCATCCACTGCACCCGTCTTGCGGCGCAGAAGGCCGATCTCTGGCATCTCCGTCAGCACGAGAAGGTGCGTTCGCTCAAATTCGCGGAGGGCGTGGGCCGTCCCGAAAAGAACAACATCATCGACCTGTACCTCTCCGACGATGCCGAAGAGGTCCTCGGCGACGGCGTATGGCGGCAGAACTTTGCCGTCCGTCCCGAGCCGTTCACGCGGGAGGAGAAGGCGGAGTACCTCGCCGGCCTCACGGGAGTTTCCCTCGGCAGCGACGCCTTTTTCCCGTTTTCGGACAACATCGAGCGCGCGGCAAAGAGCGGCGTGAGCTATGTGGCCGAGCCGGGCGGCTCCGTCCGCGACGACCTCGTCATCGAGGCGGCGGACAAGCACAACATGGTAATGGCCTTTACGGGCATGCGGCTGTTCCACCACTGAGGGGTTTGTAGTTTTTCGTGAATTTCTTCCGTACAGAAACCCCCTGCGGGGCAGAATGAGGGCAAAGAAATTTACGAGGAAACCTTCGTTTGCATCTTAACTTATTTGTCCTCTCGTTCGTTTCAAAAGGCAAGAAGCGCGGAGCGCAACAAATCGAGGTGCCCACGGCGGAAGTGAATTCCGCCTGCAAGGCGGTTGGTGGGGGAATATTTTCGCAAAACAAATTTCCGTGAGGAGAGCATGAATATTTTAGTCATCGGCGGCGGCGGAAGAGAGCATGCCGTCATCAAAACCTTAAAAAAGAGCAAGCACTGCGGAAAGATCTGGTGCCTTCCCGGGAACGGCGGGATCGCCGCCGATGCGGAGTGTCATCCCATCAAGGCGACCGACCTGAACGGGATCGCCGAGTTTACGCGGACGCACCCCGTAGACTTCGCCGTCGTCACGCCCGACGACCCGCTCTGCCTCGGCTGTGTCGACGTCCTCGAGGCGCTCGGCATCCCCTGTTTCGGGCCAGAAAAGAAGGCGGCCGTCATCGAGGGGAGCAAGGTCTTTTCCAAAGAGCTCATGAAGAAGTACGGCATTCCGACGGCGGACTCGAGGACGTTCGACGACCCCATGTCCGCGATCGGGTACTTAAAAACGTGCGACTATCCCACCGTGATCAAGGCGGACGGGCTGGCGCTCGGCAAGGGCGCCGTCATCGTGAACTCCTTCGAAGAGGCGCAGCGGACCGTCGACGAGATGATGGTGAAAAAGGTATTCGGCGAGAGCGGGAGCCGCATCCTCGTCGAGGAATTTCTGACGGGGCCCGAGGTGTCCGTCCTCTCCTTTACGGACGGCAACATCGTCGTCCCCATGGTCTCGTCCATGGACCACAAGCGCGCGCTCGACGGCGACATGGGTCTCAACACGGGCGGAATGGGCACCGTCGCGCCCAATCCTTACTACACGGAGGAGATCGCCGCCCGCTGCATGAAGGAGATCTTCGTGCCCACGATCGAGGCGATGAAGAAGGAGGGCCGTGTCTTCCGCGGCTGCCTCTACTTCGGCCTCATGCTCACCCCCAAGGGCCCCAAGGTCATCGAATACAACTGCCGTTTCGGCGATCCCGAGACGCAAGTCGTCCTTCCTCTTCTCGAAAGCGACCTGCTCGAGATCATGCTCGCCGTGCATAACGGAAGCCTGACTGCGGACATGGTACGCTTCTCTTCGGCCTCTGCCTGCTGTGTGGTGCTTGCCTCCGAGGGCTATCCCAAAAAGTACGAGACGGGATTTCCCATCACCCTTCCCGAGACGGCCGCGGGCGAGGACATCTTTATCGCAGGCGCAAAGCGGGAGGGGGACGCACTGCTCACGGCGGGGGGCCGCGTGCTCGGAGCCGTTGCGACGGCGCCCACGCTCTCGGGAGCCGTGGAACGCGCCTATCGGCTTGCGGGAAAGATCGGGTTCCGGAACGCCTACTGCCGTCGGGACATCGGTCAACGGGCGCTCAAGGCCCTCAAACGGAGCGATTGAAGTTCTCACAAGGAGAAAGATATGGTTTACAGGGTATACGTTGAAAAAAAGGAAGGGTTTGACCACGAAGCGCGGGCGCTTCTTTCCGACTGCCGTGAGCTCTTGGAGCTCTCCCGTGTCGAGAAGATCCGCGTCCTCAACCGCTACGACGCCGAGGACATCGACGGCGTACTCTTCAAAAAGTGCGTAAAGACCGTCTTTTCCGAACCGCAGATGGACCGCGCGAGCACCTATGTCGATCTGTCGGGTGCGCGCGTCTTTGCCGTGGAATATCTTCCCGGGCAGTTCGACCAGAGGGCGGATTCGGCCGCACAGTGCGTCCAGCTCGTCTCCATGGGAGCCCGTCCCCTCATCCGTACCGCCAAGGTCTATGCCGTATACGGCCCCGTCACGGAGGACGACCTCTCCGCCATCCGTAAATATGTCATCAACCCCGTCGAGAGCAGGGAGGCGAGCCTCGCCCTTCCCGAAACGCTCAAGATAGACCACCCCGTTCCCACGGAGGTGGAGACGCTCGACGGGTTCATCCGTCTCTCGCGGGAGGAGCTCGCGGAGTTCGTGAAAAAGTACGCCCTCGCAATGGACGAGGACGACATTGCTTTCTGCCAAAATTATTTCCGCAGCGAGATGCGCGATCCCACGCTCACCGAGATCCGCATGATCGACACCTATTGGTCCGACCACTGCCGGCATACCACTTTCCTCACCACGCTCGACGGCGTGACCTTCGAGGATGAACTGCTCGAGAGGGCATACCGCGAATATCTTGCCGCCCGTGAGGAACTCGGCCGCACCAAGCCCGTCAACCTCATGGACATCGGCACCATCGCCTGCAAACTGCTCAAAAAGCGGGGGCTTCTCGAAAAGCTCGACGAGAGCGAAGAGATCAACGCCTGCACCGTCAAGATAAAGGTGCGCGTCGACGGGGAGCCGCAGAACTATCTGCTCCTCTTCAAGAACGAGACGCACAACCATCCCACGGAGATCGAGCCCTTCGGCGGCGCCGCCACCTGCATCGGCGGAGCCATCCGCGATCCGCTCTCCGGCCGCAGCTATGTCTATGCCGCCATGCGCGTCACGGGCGCGGGCGATCCGCTCGTCCCCGTCAAGGACACCATGCAGGGAAAACTCCCCCAGCGCAAGCTCGTCACGACGGCCGCGGCGGGGTATTCCTCCTACGGCAACCAGATCGGCCTTGCCACGGGCGAAGTCCATGAGATCTACCATCCCGGGTACGTCGCCAAACGCCTCGAGATCGGCGCGGTCATTGCGGCCACGCCCGAGGAGAACGTGAGGAGGGAAGTCCCCGCACCGGGCGACAAGGTCATCCTTCTCGGCGGAAGGACGGGCCGTGACGGCTGCGGCGGCGCTACGGGTTCCTCCAAGTCGCACACGCTGCAATCGCTGTCCGTCTGCGGCGCCGAGGTGCAAAAGGGCAACGCGCCCGAAGAGCGCAAGCTCCAGCGGCTGTTCCGGAGCAAGGAAGCCATGCTCCTCATCAAGCGGTGCAACGACTTCGGTGCGGGCGGCGTGTCCGTCGCCATCGGCGAACTTGCGGACGGCCTCGACATCGACCTCGGCCTCGTGCCCAAGAAGTACGACGGTCTCGACGGCACTGAACTTGCCATCTCCGAATCGCAGGAGCGCATGGCGGTCGTCGTGGAGGAGAAGGACGCCGAGACGTTCATCCGTCTTGCGGAGGAAGAAAATCTCGAGGCGACCGTCGTTGCGACCGTCACCCGCGAGCCCCGTCTCAGGATGCACTGGAACGGCAAGACCATCGTCGACGTCTCGCGTGAATTTTTGAACTCCAACGGCGCGGAGAAGCATACCATGGCCGCACCCGAGCCTCTCAAAGACTATCAAAAGCAAATTCCCGAATCCTTTGCGGAGGGCATGCGCGCCCTTGCGGGCGACCTCAACGTCTGCTCCGAACGCGGCCTCTCCGAGCGCTTCGATTCGACCATCGGCGCGGGCACCGTCCTCATGCCGTTCGGCGGCAAGTACCAGATGACGCCGCCGCAGGCGATGGTGCACCTCGTCTCCACCGAAAAGGGCCACACGGACACCGTTTCGTACATGGCATGGGGCGGAAATCCCTTCATCGCCGAAAAGAGCCCCTATCACGGGGCCTATCTCGCCGTGGCGGAGAGCATCTCCAAACTCATCGCCTCGGGTGCGTCCTTCGACGACGTGTATCTCACATTTCAGGAATATTTCTTAAAGCCCGGGAAGGATGCGGCGCGGTGGGGACAGCCCCTTGCGGCCCTCCTCGGCGCGTTCAAGGCGCAGATGGACCTCGGCGTCGCGGCCATCGGCGGAAAGGACTCCATGTCGGGCACCTTCGAACACATCGACGTGCCGCCCACCCTCGTCTCTTTCGCCGTGACGACGGGAAACGTCTCCGAGGTCATCTCTCCCGAATTCAAGGCGGCGGGCCATAAGGTCGTGCTGCTCTCGCCCGCCTATGACGAAAACGGTCTGCCCGTCCCCGCCTCGCTCATCGCGACCTTCCGTGCCGTGACGGCGCTCATCCGTTCGGGCCGTGCCGTCTCCGCGTGGACGCCCGGCTTCGGCGGCATTGCGGAGGGCATCCTCAAGATGTGCCTCGGAAACAAAATCGGATTCCGCTTCGCGGACACGGTACCCATGGACACCGTCTTTGGTTATCGATACGGCTCCTTCATCCTCGAACTTACGGAGGAGACGGAGGCGGGCATTTTGCTCGGAAGGACGGTCGAACAGGAGACCGTGACGTACGGTCTCGACATCCTGTCCCTCGCCGTGCTCCAACGGGTGTACGAGGGCAAGCTCGAGCCCGTCTATCCCTGCACCGTCAAGATGCCCGAGCGCAACGCGTGGAACTTCACCTTCGAGGGCCGCAGCCCGATCACTCCGGCCGTCAAGACCGCCCGTCCCAAAGTGCTCCTGCCCGTATTCCCCGGTACCAACTGCGAATACGACACGGCCAAGGCCTTTGAGGATGCGGGCGCGGAGGCGGACATCTTTGTCATCCGCAACAACACGGCGTCCGAAGTCGCACGCTCGGCGGAGGAATTCGCCCGCCGCATGCAGTCGGCGCAGATCGTCTTTATCCCGGGCGGATTCTCGGGCGGCGACGAACCCGACGGCTCGGGCAAATTCATCACCGCATTCTTCCGCAGCGACATCATCAAGGAACAGGTAAAGGCCCTCCTCGGCGAACGCGACGGATTGATGGGCGGCATCTGCAACGGATTCCAGGCCCTCGTAAAGCTCGGCCTCGTGCCGTACGGAAAGATCATCGATACCGACGAGACCTGTCCGACGCTCACCTACAACGACATCGGACGGCACCAGAGCCGCATCGTGCGCGTGCGTGTCGCCTCTACCAATTCGCCGTGGCTGTCGGGCGTGAACGCGGGAGAGGTGTATTCTGTACCCATCTCGCACGGCGAGGGACGGTTCGTCTGCCCCGAAGAACTTGCCCGCGAACTTGCGGCGCACGGCCAGATCATGACGCAGTACGTCGACCTCTCGGACAACGCGACGATGGACATCCGCTTCAACCCCAACGGCAGCGTGTACGCCATCGAGGGCATTCTCTCGCCCGACGGGAGGGTGTTCGGCAAGATGGGGCACGCCGAGCGCAAGGGGTACGGCCTCTACCGGAACGTTCCCGGCGAGTACGACATGAAGCTCTTCGAGAGCGCAGTCAAATATTTTAAGTAATTCACGAAATTTCTCGTGCCGAGAAATTTCCGTGAGGGGTTAGGAAAGTACATCTCTCGGCCCCGTCGGCCGCAATCCCGGCTTGTCCTCAAAGGCAAGAAGCCGAAAAGGTCCGGCGAATCAAGAACCCGATCCCATACGGGGACGGCAAATAAAAAGATAGAGGTAGCACATGAAGACAGACATTCAAATCGCACAGGAAGCAAAAAAACAGCCCATCCTCGCCATCGCCCAAAAGCTCGGCATCGGGGAAGAGGACCTTGAGTACTACGGAAAGTACAAGGCCAAGATCGAGCCCTCCGCACTGAAGGGACGCGACAAGGAGGGCAAGCTCATCCTCGTCACGGCCATCACGCCCACGCCCGCGGGCGAGGGCAAGACCACGACCACCATCGGCCTTGCGGACGGACTCTCGCGCATCGGCAAAAAGGTCGTCGTGGCGCTGCGGGAACCCTCCCTCGGCCCCGTGTTCGGCATCAAGGGCGGCGCCGCCGGCGGCGGCTATGCGCAGGTCGTCCCCATGGAGGACATCAACCTGCACTTTACGGGCGACTTCCACGCGATCGGGTCAGCCAACAACCTGCTCGCCGCCATGCTCGACAACCATATCTTCCAGGGCAACGCGCTGAACATCGACATCGAGCGCATCCCGTGGAAGCGCTGCGTGGACATGAACGACCGCCAGCTCCGCTACATCGAGGACGGCTTCGGCGGTCCCAAGTCGGGCGTCCCGAGAAAGGACGGCTTTGACATCACCGTGGCGAGCGAAGTGATGGCGGTTCTCTGCCTTGCGACCTCGCTCTCCGACCTGAAGGCACGGCTCTCGCGCCTCGTGGTGGCCTACAACAAGGACGGCATGCCCGTGACGGCGGGCGATCTCAAGGCTGCAGGCGCCATGACGGCGCTCCTCAAGGATGCCATGAAGCCCAACCTCGTGCAGACGCTCGAGGGCACGCCCGCATTCGTGCACGGCGGCCCGTTCGCCAACATCGCGCACGGCTGCAACTCGGTCGTCGCGACCAAGGCGGCCTTAAAGCTCGGCGATTACGTCGTCACGGAGGCCGGCTTCGGCGCAGACCTCGGTGCGGAGAAGTTCCTCGACATCAAGTGCCGTTTTGCGGACCTGCATCCCGCGGCGGTCGTCATCGTGGCCACGGTCCGTGCCCTCAAGATGCACGGCGGTCTCGCCAAGACCGAACTTGCGACCGAGGACCTTGCCGCGCTCGAGAGGGGACTTCCCAACCTGCTCCGCCATGTGTCCAATATCAAGAACGTCTATGGGCTTCCCGCCGTCGTTGCCGTCAACCGCTTCCCGACGGATACCGACGCGGAGATCGCGCTCGTCATCGAAAAGTGCAAGGCGCTCGGCGTCAATGTGCGTCTCTCGACCGTGTGGGCCGAGGGCGGCAAGGGCGGCATCGAACTCGCCGAAGAGGTCGTCCGCCTGTGCGAAGAGCCCAACGATTTCCGCTTCGCTTATGACGAAAAGCTCCCCATCAAGGAAAAGATCCATGCCGTCGTCACCAAGATCTACGGCGGCCGCGGCGTCCTCTATACACCCGAGGCGGAGGAGGAGATCGCCCGTCTCGAACGGCTCGGCTTCGGACAGACGCCCGTCTGCATGGCCAAGACGCAATACTCGTTTTCCGACGATCAGACCAAACTCGGTGCGCCGACGGGGTTCGACGTCACCGTCCGCTCGGTCAAGATCTCGGCGGGCGCGGGCTTTGTCGTGGCGCTCACGGGCAACATCATGACCATGCCCGGCCTTCCCAAGGTCCCCGCAGCCGAAAACATCGACGTGGACGAATCGGGCAACATCACGGGCCTCTTTTAAGATTTTATGAAGGAAACCGAATTTCTGACGCGCGCGGTCCCGCCCCTTCTCGGGTGGTTCCGTCTCCATAAGCGCGACCTTCCTTGGCGGAAGGCCCGCACGCCCTACACCGTTCTCGTGTCCGAACTCATGCTCCAGCAGACGCGGGCCGAGGCGGTGCGGGATCGTTATGCGCGCTTTTTGGAGCACTTCCCCACGGCCGAGGCACTCGCCGCGGCGGACGAGGACGAAGTCTTAAAGGAATGGGAGGGGCTCGGATACTATTCCCGTGCGCGCAACCTGTGGCTCGCCGCAAAGGAGATCGCCGCAAACGGGTTCCCCCGGACATGGGAGGGGGTAAGGAGCCTTCCCGGCGTGGGCGACTACACCGCAGGCGCCGTCTCTTCCATCGCGCTCGGGCTTCCCTGTCCCGCCGTGGACGGCAACGTCCTGCGCATTCTGACGCGCCTTCTCGCCGATGCCCGCAACGTGGACGACGCCGCATCCAAGCGGTACTTTTATGACCTCTTAAAGGAAGTCTACCCGCCCGAAGCGGGCGAATTCACCGAGGCGCTCATGGAGCTCGGCGCCGTCGTCTGCGTGCCGAACGGAGCACCGATGTGCGGGGCATGTCCGTGGAACAGCCTTTGCAGAGCGCATCTGATGGCGGCCGAACAGGTCTTTCCCGTGCGCAAGGAAGTCAAGGAACGAAAGGTGGTGGAGGCCTCCGTCTTCATCGTGGAAGAGCGGGGCCGGTTCGCCGTCGAAAAGCGTCCGCAGGGCGGCCTTCTCGCGGGGATGTACGGCTTCCCCATCCGGGAAGGAAGTTACGAGGGCCGTGCGGCCGCGCGGATGGAGGCAAAGCACGTCTTCACGCATGTCGAATGGCACATGACGGGCTACCTTCTCGAGGGGATATGGGAAGAGGCGGAAGCGGAACTTTCGGGCCGCGACGTCGTATGGGCGACGGCCGAGGAACTGAAAACGCGCTACGCCATCCCGTCCGCCTTCAAGGCATTCTTCCGCTGGATCGTCTGAACGTGAAAGAAAAAACCTTCGCCCGCGTTGACAATCGCGCGGGTTTTTGCTATAATGGAGAAAAGAACGGACCGGACGGCAGGGAGGTGCGGCATGGAACGGGGAAAATTTATCGTATTCGAGGGAACGGACGGCTGCGGAAAGTCCACCCAGATGAAACTTCTGGGCAAGTATCTTTCCGCAAAGGGCAAGGAGGTCTACCTCACGCACGAGCCCACCGACTCGCCCTTCGGCGCCATTCTCCATGCCTGCATGACGGGACGCATCGAGACGGACGAATACACCATCGCCGCGATGTTTGCGGCCGACCGCCTCGACCATATCCGCAACGGGAAGAACGGCATCCTCAAAAAGCTCGAAGAAGGAGTCACCGTCCTCTCCGACCGCTACTGCCTCTCGTCGTTCGCCTACAACGGCGGGCTGGTGCCCCTCGATTGGGTCATCGCACTGAATACCCCCGCAATGGAGGCCTTAAAGCCCGACCTCACCGTCTTTCTCGACCTTCCCGCAGAGGCGGGGATGAAGCGCATTTCCCGCCGCGGCGAGACGGAGCGGTACGAGACCCTCGAGCGGCAGAAGGAGATCCGCAAGAAGTACTTCGAGCTCTTTGACCGTCTGCCCGACGAAAATCTGCGGATCGTGAAGAGCGAAGAAAACAAGGAACGGACCGAGGCGCACATCCGCGCCCTCGCAGACGAATTATTCGGGTGGACCCCATGCAAAAACTGATCACAGGTACCGTTTTGAAGCCGCAGGGCATCCGCGGCGAACTCAAGATAAAGCCCTTTACCGATTCGGCCGAGGTGTTCCGTTCCTTCCGCCGTGTCTTTCTCGACGGGGAGGAATACAAGGTCCTCGGCGTACGGACGGGGGACGGCTTTGTCTATCTCTCTCTCCGCGGCGTGCCGGACCGCAATGCCGCGGAACTGCTCCGCGGCAAGGAAGTCTCCATCCCCCGCGACGAGGCGCCCGAACTCCCCGCGGGCAGCTACTATATCGCCGATCTCCTCGGTTCCGAGCTCGTGACCGAAGAGGGCAAACTCCTCGGCATCCTCACGGACATCACTCCGTCGGGCACCGACGTCTATACCATGTCCGCAAACGGGCGTGAAATTCTGTTTCCCGCGGCCGCAGGCGTCGTCTTGCACGTCGACACGGAGGCCAAGCGGATCACGCTGTCCGAGACCCGTTTCAAGGAAGTTGCCGTCCTCTGACGGAACAAAATAAACCCAACAAAAAAGGAGGAACCTCATGGGATCCATTCTCGAATGTATCGGGCTCCAAAAGAACTACGGCTCCAATCCCGCCCTCGTGGGCGTCGACTTAAAGGTCGAAGAGGGAGGCGTCGTCGGACTTTTAGGCCCCAACGGAAGCGGGAAATCCACGCTCATCAAGCTCGCGATGGGCATGCTGCAACCCACCCGCGGAAGCATCCTCGTGGACGGAAAACGCCCCTGTCCCGGGACCAAGGCCATCACGGCCTATCTTCCCGACAAGGACTTTCTGACCGACTGGATGCGCGTCGAAGAGGCCGTCTCGTACAGCGCCGACTTCTTTGCCGATTTCAGCCGCGAAAAGGCATACGTCATGTTCGACTGCCTCGGGATCGGGCTCAAGACCAAGATCAAGACGCTCTCCAAGGGCAACCGTGAAAAGGTGGGGCTCATCCTCACGATGGCGCGCAACGCGAGGCTGTACATCCTTGACGAGCCCATCGCAGGCGTCGATCCCGCCGCCCGCGACTTCATTCTCGGCACGGTCATGAACAACCGTCCCGAGGGGTCCACCATTGTGCTTTGCACCCATCTCATTGCGGACGTCGAGCCCATTCTGACGCACGCCGTCTTTCTGAACCGCGGCCGCATCGTTCTCGATGAGGATGTCGTTCCGCTCCGGGAACGCACGGGGAAGAGCCTCGACGAGCTCTTCCGGGAGGAATTCAAATGGTAAAACTCTTGAAGCATGAACTCCACGCCATCTTCCGTACGCTTCTCCTCTTTGCCCTTGCGGCGGTGCTGTTTGCCGTTGCGGCCCGCATCTCCGTCGATGCGGCGCTCCGGACGGACAGCGGAGAACTCGGATGGGCCTTTATCATCATGTTCATCCTCTACACGGTCGCCCTTGCAGCGCTCCTTGTCGCGGCATGGGCCATCGGGGTTTCCCGTTTCTACAAGTCCCTCTTCACGGGAGAAGGGTACATGACGTTCTCGCTCCCCGTCACGTCCATGCAGATCGTCTGGGCCAAACTCCTGTCGTCCATCATCGCCATGTTCTTTGCGGCGATCGTCGTCGTGCTCTCGTATCTCATCCTCTTCATGAGTTGGGGCGGGGAATTCGACTACTTCGAATTGGTCGGCAATTACTTCGGAGAGCTCTTCCAATACTTCCGGACGATGGTGACCCAATCGCCTCTGCTCTTTGCGGAGAACATCCTTTATGTGATCTTCTCCCTGCCCATGTCGCTGCTTGTCGTCTATGCCTGCATCTCGGTGGGGCAGCTCTCGACGTCTCACCGCAAGGGCCTCACCTTCCTCCTCGTCATCGGCGTCTACTTCGGATACAGCATCATCTACAGCCTGTTCATCGAGCCCGCCATCGCGAGCATCGCAATGGGCCCCGACCACCTGATAGAGGAGACGGCCTACGAACTGTCCCAACACGTCAAGATCTGGGTCGACATCGGGATCGCCGTGATCGCCGACGTCGGGAGTTTTTTCATCATCCGCTATATCCTCAAGAACAAGGTCAACCTCGTCGCATGATGCCGCGGGGGATCGGAGAGAAACAGATATGAAGATCACCATTCTCACGCTCTTCCCCGAGATGTTCTCCGCACTCGGTGCGAGCATCCTCGGCCGCGCGAGGAAGGAAAACAAGCTCGAAGTGGAGATCGCGGACATCCGCGACTACACCGAGGACAAGCACCTCAAATGCGACGACTATCCCTTCGGCGGCGGAGCGGGCATGGTCATGATGGTCCAGCCCATCGGGAGCGCGATCGAAGCGGTCGATCCCGGACATGGCGCCCGCAGGATTTATCTGTCGCCCAAGGGAAAGACCCTGACGCAGGAGCGCGTCGTCGCCCTGTCCGGAGAGGAACATCTGGTCCTCTTGTGCGGCCACTACGAGGGCGTGGACCAGCGCGCCATCGACCTCTTTATCGACGAGGAGATCTCCGTGGGGGACTATGTGCTCACGGGGGGAGAACTCCCCGCGATGGTGCTCACCGACGCCGTTGCGCGCTATGTGGACGGCGTGCTCTCGCCCGGATCGCTCGTCGACGAGAGCTTTTCGGACGGGCTGCTCGAGTACCCGCACTACACCCGTCCCGTGGAGTACCGCGGCCTCACCGTGCCCGAAGTGCTCCGCAGCGGCAACCATGCCGAGATCGACCGCTGGCGCCGCGAAAAGGCCCTCGAGATCACGCAAAGGAACCGGCCCGACCTTCTCAAGGGACCGGACGGGAACAACGTATGAAGGTCATTCAATGGTTTCCGGGGCACATGGCCAAGGCCATGCGCATGATGGAGGAAAATATCGGCCTCAGCGACGCCGTCGTCTTTGTCCTCGACGCGCGTTGCCCGGCCTCGAGTTTCAATCCGCGCCTTCTTCTCTTCACCAAGGACAGGCCCGTGCTCTACGTCCTCAACAAGAGCGACCTTGCCGACGGACCCGACTTTGCCGCCCTCCTCGAACAGAGCGGAAGGCCCGCCGTGCGTCTTGCGGCCAATGCGGCCGCCTCGGCACGCCTTCTCCGCGAACGGCTCGAACGCCTTCTCCGCGAAAAGTCGGACCGTCTCAAAGAGCGGGGCATCGGCCGTCCGCTCCGGGTCATGGTGGCGGGCATTCCCAACACGGGGAAGAGCACGCTCATCAATCTGCTCGCGGGCGCAAAGCGTGCCGGGACGGGCGACAAGGCGGGGGTGACCCGCGGAAAGCAGTGGGTGCGCTGTGGCGCGTTCGACCTTCTCGATACGCCGGGGACCATGCCGCCCGCCTGCGAGAATCAGACATACGCCCGCCGTCTCGCCTATGTGGGCAGCCTCAACGACGACATCCTCGAGATGGATGAGATCGCGCTCGCCCTCCTCGAAGAGTTGCGGATTTCCTACCCCAAGTCGCTGATCGAGCGGTACGGAACGGCCGATGGCACGCCGCTCGAACTGCTCGACGCCGTCGCCAAAAAGCGCGGATTCGTGCTGCGCGGCGGGGAATATGACTACGAACGTGCCGAACGGGCCGTCATCGACGATCTCCGGAAGGGCCGCCTCGGCCGCGTGCTGTTCGATTCGGCAGACGATCTGCGTGCCGTGGGCCTGATCGGGCAGAAGGGGTGATCGTGGACATTCCGACTTATGAACGGGAATACCTCGCGCGGGGATACCGGTCCGTCGCGGGCGTCGACGAAGTGGGGCGCGGACCCTTGGCGGGCCCCGTCGTGTGCGCTGCCGTCATCCTTCCTCTCGACGACGCGCTCCGCATCGAGGGCGTGGACGATTCCAAAAAGCTCTCCGCCAAAAAGCGCGAAAGGCTTGCCGAACGCATCCGTGCGGCGGCCGTCTCCTATGCGATCGCCGAGGTGGACGAGGAGACCATCGACGAGATAAATATCTTGCAGGCGACCCGTCTCGGAATGAAGCGCGCCGTCGAATCGCTCACCCCGCCCGCGGACATGGTACTCACAGACGGCGTCATGACGTTGGATATTGCCCAACCGCAGCGGAGCATCGTCAAGGGGGACGCGCTCGTCTATTCCATCGGCGCGGCGAGCATCCTCGCAAAGGTCTACCGCGACGAGCTCATGCACCGCTATGCGCTCGAATTTCCCGAGTACGGCTTCGGGACCAACGTGGGATACGGCACCGCGGAACACATCGCGGCCATCCGGGAGTATGGGATATGCAGAATTCACCGCAAGACCTTCGTAACAAAATTTTGGGACGGAAGGGTGAGGACCTGACCGTCAAATACCTTAAGCGGAAGGGGTACAAGATCTTAAAGCGCAATTTCAGGACGCAGTTTGGTGAGGCGGACATCGTTGCGTTGAGCCCCGACGGCTACACCTGCTTTGTGGAAGTCAAGGCCCGCGAGAGCGACGCCTTCGGCATTCCCGCCGAGGCGGTCACGCGCGAAAAGCAGCGCCGCTACCGTCTGATGGCGGGTCTCTGGTGCTCCATGAAGCGCGAAGAAGTGCCCATCCGCTACGACGTCGCCTCCGTTTGGGAGGGCGAACTCGAATACTTCGAAAACGCGTTCATCTGAACGGTCCGACCCGCCGGCTCTTCCCGGCGGGTCTTTTTTGTCCCCCGGGGTCCGGGCGGCCTTCCCCAAGAGGGGAAGGCCCTTTCGGAAACGCAAGAAAAATTTTTCCCAACCTTCGCGCGGGAGATTGCTTTTCTCGGCGGGAAATGGTATAATAGAATTTGACACCCCATCCGGAAAATTTTCCGAAAGGAGACATATGGCAGTCCGAAAAAGAAAATTGACAACCGAACAGCTGACCCTCACGCTCCGCTTCCCCAAATATGTGGGCTATGCGGACTATTTCCTCGCCACGCCGGCGCGCATCCAGATCAAGAACAGCTTTGAGGAGGAGATCGCCCTGACCGTCACGGCCGAGTGCGACGAGGGCCTCCTTGTGCCCTACGAACAGAGCGTCTCCGTGCCCTTCGAGAGCTCGGTGGAGCTCGAGGCGGCGGGCATCTTCTCGCCCCTCTTCCTTGCCGAGGCCAACGAGGTGCGTACGGTCACCGTGCGCGTCACCGCACGGAGCGAGAGCAAGATAAAGGCCATGGCGGAGGCCACCGTCACCGTCCTTCCCTTCGACTATTGGGAAGGTCTTTCGGGCAATGCCGAGCGTATCGCAACGTTCGTGCGGCCCCGTCTCGGCGACGTCTCCTATATCTTACAGGAAGCGGGAAAACGGTTGAGAAAGTGGAAGGCCGACGCCGAATTTTACGGCTATGCGGGCGCCGACAAGAACACCGTGCGCCAGATCATCGCCGCCGTCTATGCCTCCGTGCACGCACTCGGCATCTCCCATGAGGACGAGGACGACCTCTACATGCCCGTCCGCGCCGCACGGGAGGGTTCCATCGTCAAGGAGAAGAAGGCGACGCCCTTCGAACTCGCCGTCTTTACTTGCGCCTGTCTCGAAGCCGCACATCTCCATCCCCTCCTCGCAGTGGGCAGGAGCGGCCTTGGCGTGGGCGTCTGGCTGTACGACAGCTGCTTCCTCGACACCGCCTTCGACGACGCCGAGCTTGTCGGAAAATACACGTCGGAGGGCATCAACAACCTGAGTTTCTTTGACGTGGAGGACCTCTTCGCCGAACACAGCGTCGGCTATACGCCCTCCGAAAACCACTTCCGCCAGAAGCTGTCCCAAAACTACTTCGAATCCTTTGTGGATATCCGCCGCTGCCGCATGGGGGGCATCATGCCCTGTCCCGCGCGCGGAAAGGGTCTCAAGGGATATGAACTCTACCGCGAAGAGGAGATGTCTCCCGAAGAGGCGCCCGCGCCCCTTCCCGTCTTTAAGGAGCTCAAGCTCGACGGCAAGCAGCCCAAGAACAAGCAGTGGGAGCGCCGTCTGCTCGACCTCACCACCAAGAACACGCTCCTCAACTTCACGGGGAAAAACGCCCTGCACCTCGCCTCGTCCGACTGCGAAACGCTCTACAACACCCTCCTCGCACAGGGGAGCATGACGCTCAAGGCCGACGCTGCGGAGGATGCGCCCTTCGGAGCCGACGTCTCCCAGCAGAAGCGGGATCTCCTGCTTCTCGAGCTGCAAAAGGGCGTCCTGCGCGCACAGGGACGGGCGGCGGACACCCGTGAGGCGGCGGTCAAACTGCTCCGGAAGAACCGCGAAGCGGTGGAGGAATCGGGCGCCAAGATCCTGTACCTCGCGCTCGGCTTCCTTCGCTATGTGAGCAAGGAGGACGGCACGCCCAAGTATGCGCCCATCGTGCTCGCTCCCGTGGGCATCGGCCGCGCAAAGGGGAACGAGGACTTCTCGGTGGAGGCCTCCGAAGAGGGGTTCAGCGTCAATGCGACCCTGCTCGAATATCTGAAACAGGAATTCAACATCGATATCCGCGGCCTCGGCGGCGACGTCTCCGCTCTCCGCATCCCCGAGATCATCGCCATGGTCCGCGCCGAGACGGCCTCCATGAAGGGGTGGGACGTCGTGATGGACACCTACCTTGCGGCCTTCTCCTTCCAGAGTTTCCTTCTCTGGAACGACGTGCGGACGCAGATCGAGGAATTCAAGAAGAACGCGACCGTTTCGGCGCTGCTCACGGGACGGGCCGAGAAGGCGGACTATCCCTCCCCGCACGAGGAGGACACCGCCGATCCCGAGGAAGTCCTTCTGCCTCTCCCCGCCGATAGCTCGCAGTTTTCCGCAATCTCTCTTTCGGGCACGGGTGCCTCGTTTGTGCTCCACGGCCCGCCCGGAACGGGCAAGAGCCAGACCATTACCAACATCATCGCAAACGCCCTCGTGGCAAAAAAACGCGTCCTGTTCGTCGCCGAAAAGAAGGCCGCGCTCGACGTCGTCAAAAAGCGTCTCGACCAGATCGGGATCGGGGAATTCTGCCTCGAACTGCACTCGGGAAAGACCGAAAAGGCAGGCGTTCTGCGCCGCATCGAGGAGACGCTCGCCCTTGCGGGAACGGAGGAAGCGTCGGCGTTCGGCGAACGTTCGCGCGAGCTCGTCGCCCTCCGCGAGGAGCTCAAAGTCCCCATGCAGGCTCTCCACAAAAAGCGCCGTTTGGGGCTCTCCGTCTATCAGGCCATCCTCGAATACCTCAAAAACAAGAACGCCCCCGACATCCTCGACATCGAGAGCTCCTTCTATGACACGCTGACCGAAAAGAAGCTGTCCGAATGCAAGGCGATGATCTTGACGGCGGCGTCTGCGGCCAAGGAGTGCGGCGGCGTGTTCAATTCGCCCTTCGAGAACGTCAACCTCGCCGCCTATTCGCAGGAACTGCGCGACCGCGTGTTCTGTGCCTCGGAGGTCGTCATTGCCGAGATCAAGCATCTGAAATCCTTCCTCGGGCTCTTCCTCGAATTCTACCGCCAACGCATCTCCACGCTCACCCGCAAAAAGCTCCGCTCCGTCGCGTCCATCGCCGCGGGCCTTGCCGAAGGGAAGTACCGCAAGTATTTTCAGGGCGTGCGTGAGGAGGAGTTCTACCTCTTCTACAATGCCAACCGCAGGCTGGATTCCTGTCTTGCCTACTACAACAAGCACTTCAAGGCGCTCGTGGACCTCGACGACTGTGCGGAGATCTCCCGCTATCTCGAGATGGGCGGGGACTGGCGGCTCTTCAAGGCGGCCAAGAACATGGTCAAGCGTCTGTCCCGCGTTGCCCTTCACGAACTCGCCGACGAGGACATTCCCAAGTACCTCGAGACGGTCGTGGAGATCGACGGCGCCATCGGACGCATCAAGGGGAGCACCAACCTCTCCAAG
This sequence comes from uncultured Clostridia bacterium, assembly GCA_947627015.1. GTDB lineage: Bacteria > Bacillota > Clostridia > Christensenellales > Borkfalkiaceae > Gallimonas. Next base: position 54,798 of record CANQUL010000003.1, read on the forward strand.
GTCTTCGTCGACCGCGGCGGGCGCATCGTTCCCAAAAAGCGCACGGAGTTCCTCGAAGCCCTCTACGGCCTGCACGAGACCTGCGCCGCGACCTTTATGGATTACAACGCCGATTCCTTCAACGGAATGTGCGTCCGCGCCGCAAACGGCTATACCATGCCCATCCTCGAGGGTCTCTTAAAGGCTATCGACAGCTATCATACCGCCGAGGAGAGCTTCCTCTCCGTCATCAACGCCGACCGCGCGAAACTGCGCGACGAGGACGTCCTCGACTACTTCTCCTCCAAGGCCTCGGCCCTCATCGACAACATCGACATGCTGCCCAATTGGTGCATGTACCGTGCGACCGCCCAGCGGCTCGCGGGCTACGGCCTGACCTTTATCACCGACAGTCTCGAGAGCGGACGGCTCAAGATCGAGAACATCCTTGCGGGCTTCGAAAAGAACGTCTACAAGAACTTCCTCGAGATCAACATCCCCGCCGATCCCGCCCTCTCCCGCATGACGGCGGGCACCTTCGAGGAGACCGTGGAAAAGTTCCGCCTTGCGTGGGAGGACTTCGGCAAGGTTACGCGGCAGTTCATCCGCTCCACGCTCATCTCGCGCCTTCCGGGACCCGACGATGACGGCAGCCTCGCTCTCGAGCTCGCCGCGTTTACCCGTCTATCCAAGAGCAACCTGCGCGGCACGGGCATCCGCAGCCTGCTCGCCGAGATCCCCACGCTCTCGGCCGTCGTCTGTCCCTGCCTTCTCATGAGCCCTGTCACCGTGGCCCAATACCTGAAACCCGAGGCGGACAGCTTCGACCTCGTCATCTTCGACGAGGCCTCCCAGATGTCCACGGCGGAGGCCATCGGCTCCATCGCACGGGCCAAGGCCGCCGTTATCGTGGGCGACCCCAAACAGCTCCCGCCGACCGCCTTCTTCCACTCGACGTATGTCGACGAGGACAACCTCGAGAACGAGGACCTCGAGAGCATTCTCGACGACTGCCTCGCCCTCGGCATGCCCGAACGGCACCTCAAGTGGCATTACCGCAGCAAGCACGAGAGCCTCATCGCCTTCTCCAACAGCATGTACTACGACAACCGCCTCTGCACCTTCCCTTCTCCCGACGCCCTCGAGAGCAAGGTAAAGCTCGTCCTCGTGGACGGCGTGTACGACAGGGGATTCACCAAGCGCAACAAGAATGAGGCGGAGGCGCTCGTCAAGGAAGTCGTCCGCCGGCTCTCCGATCCCGTCCTGTCCCGTTCGAGCATGGGCATCGTGACCTTTTCGAGCGTACAGCGGGACGACATCGAGCGTCAGCTCAACAAGGAGATCATCGCGCGGCACCTCGATTCCGTCGCCTATGACAGGGAGGAACCGCTCTTCGTCAAGAATCTCGAAAACGTGCAGGGCGACGAACGCGACGTCATCCTCTTCTCCGTCTGCTACGGGCCCGACAAGACGGGCAGGGTGTCGCTCAACTTCGGTCCGCTCAATCAGGCGGGCGGCTGGCGCCGTCTTAACGTCGCCGTCTCCCGTGCGCGCGAAGAGATGCTCGTATTCTCCACGATGACCGCCCCCATGATCGATCTCAACAAGACGTCCTCCAAGGGCGTTGCGGGGCTCAAGGCCTTCCTCGAATTTGCGGAAAAGGGCCGCACGACGCTCGCCGTCAAGTCCTCCGCCGTGAACACGGGCGAGGACATCGGAAAGTACATCGCCGACGAGCTCTCGGGCTACGGGTACGACTGCCGCGCCAACGTCGGCGTATCCGACTTTAAGCTCGACGTCGCCGTCGTCGACCCCAAGGACAAGCACCGCTTTGTGCTCGGCGTCCTCTGCGACGGCACCGACCGCTTCTCCGTCAAGGACCGCAACGTCCTGCAGGTGCAGACCTTAAAGCGCGCCAACTGGAACGTGATGCGGGTCAACTGCGTCAACTATTACAACAACCCCAAGCGCGAACTCAAGCGCATCAAGGACATGCTCGACCGTCTCACGGGGGCGGACAAGCGCTCCGATTCGTGGCTCAACAAGTACAAGCGGCCCTACAAGTGGGTCAAGCCCACGGCTTCGGAGACGTCCGTCTTTGTCACGGGCGGGGAGAACGACCTCGCCATCATGGCCCGCATCAAGGAGATCGTCGCCGCCGAGGAACCCATTTCGCGCGCCTTCCTCCGCAAGCGCGTGCTCGCGACGTTCGGCATCCCCAAGAGCGGCAGCCGCGTGGACGCCCGTCTCGACGCGCTCATCGACGCCTGTGCCCTTCCCCGCGACCGCGTGATGGGCGTGGACTATTTCTACAAGAATGCCAAGGCCATCCAGATCGGACGGTTCCGCGTGGAGACCGACGAGCCCGGCATGCCGAGAAGAGGGGAGGAAGATTTCACCGTCTACGAGACCCTCTCCCTCATCAAGGGCGCCCTCGAGGACCGCGTCGCCCTGTACATGGACGAGCTGCTCGCCGTCATCACGGGCGTCTACCGGGATCTCCGTCCGGGCGAACGGTTTGTCTCGTATCTTCGCGACTGCATCGCGTACGGCGAGGAGAAGGGTCTCTTCGTGCGGTCCGTCTCCGACCGCGTCTCGCTCGCATGAGAGCGGGCTCCCGCCGCGGAACAAAGGGGGCGGCGCCGCCGAAGTGCACGTCCCCCGCAAAATCGCTTGACAAATCCTTCGGAACGTGGTACCATACGCAGACAGAACGATGAAACTTTTCAAGACGAAAAAGAGAATGAACGTCTGGAGCTACCTTGCACTCGGTTTTCTGACCGTGATCTTGCTTGGCAGTGTCCTTCTCGTACTTCCTTTTTCGGCGCGGGAGGGGCAGACGAGCTACATCGACGCGCTCTTCACCGCCGTATCGGCCGCCTGCGTCACCGGCCTCGTGCCCTTTGAGACCAACGTCCATTGGAGCGAATTCGGGCAGGCCGTCATCCTCATTCTCATCCAGCTCGGCGGGCTCGGCTTCATGACGTTCGTCTCCGTCCTCCTGCTCATGGTCCGTCACGGCCTCGGCCAATACGAGCGCCGCGCCGTCCTGCAATCGGTGGGCGGCGGCTCCCTCTCGGGGGTGAAAAAACTCGTCCGCCGCATCATCATCGGAACGGCCGTGTTCGAACTGCTCGGCGCCGCGCTGCTGTCCATCCGGTTTATTCCCGATCTCGGGGTGGGAAGGGGCATCTGGTACGCCTTCTTCCACTCCGTGTCGGCCTTCTGCAATGCGGGCTTCGACCTCATGGGCGGAACGGCCGTCGGCACGGGTTCGCTCTCCCATTATGTGGGCGATCCGCTCGTCGTGCTCACCGTGTGCGGGCTGATCGTATTCGGCGGGCTCGGCTTCTGCATCTGGGGCGACGTCATTGACTGCCACCTCAATCCCAAAAAGTTTTCCTTCTATACGCGGGTCATCCTCGTCGTCAACACTACGCTCCTCGTCGGGGGTGCGGCGCTCTTCCTTCTCTTCGAATGGAACCATGCCTACGCGGGCATGGGGGTAGGCGAAAAGGTCCTTGCCGCGATTTTCAACTCCACGACGGCGCGCACCGCGGGCTTCTGGACGACCGATCCCTGCACGCTTTCGGACAGCGGATATCTTCTGACCGTCATCCTGATGTTCATCGGCGGCTGTTCGGGAAGCACGGCGGGCGGCATCAAGGTGGGGACGTTCACCGTCATCGTGATGGGCATGTTCACCGCATTCCGCCGCTCGCACGACATCAACATCGGGAAGCGCAGGATCGAGGTGGGGCTGCTCTTTCAAGCACTTGCCATCTTCGCCGCCTATCTCTTCCTCGTGCTCATCGCGACGCTCATCATCTCGGCAGTTCAGCCGGGCGGGCAGGACAGCTTCCGCGCCACGCTCTTCGAGACGGTCTCCGCGCTCGGCACGGTGGGACTGTCCATGTCCTTTACGGGCACGCTCTATTGGGGCTCCAAGCTCATTCTCATCCTGCTCATGTACGCGGGCCGCGTGGGCATTCTGACCCTCGCCTTCGCCCTTGCGCACAAGCACACCGGGGGTACCGTCCGCCGTCCCGCCGACACCTTCTACATTGGGTGAGCGGCCGTCCGGATCGCATCCCCGCGGCAAAAATCTTGCAAAGAGGAGTAACTGTATGAAATCGTTTCTGCTGATCGGCATGGGAAAGTTCGGCCGCATGCTCGGCGAAAAGATGCTGAACATGGGCGACGAGGTGACCATCGTCGACAAGAGCGAGAGCGTGATCGACACGCTCGGTTCCAAGTACACCAACGCCATGATCGCCAACTGCATGAATGCGGACGCTCTCGCGCTCATGGACGTCCCGTCGTATAACGCCTGCATCGTGGCCATCGGCGACGACTTTCAGGCGTCCCTCGAGATCGCATCCAACCTCAAAGATTTAGGGGCGAAGCGCGTCATCTCGCGTGCGGCCACCGAGATCCAGAGCAAGTTCCTCCTCCGCGTCGGGGCGGACGAAGTCATCTATCCCGACCGCGATATTGCGGAAAAGCTCGCCGTGCGGCTCAACTCCACCAACGTCATCAACTATATCGACCTCGACGCCGAGTACTCCATCTTCGAGATCGCATGCCCTTCGCGCTGGGCGGGGAAGAAACTCATAGACATCAACCCGCGCAAAAAGCTCGGCATGAACATTCTGACCATCAAGAAGGGGAAGTCGGTCATCAGCACGCTCGACGGGGAATATGTGTTCGAGACGGGCGACCAGCTCGTCGTGTTCGGCAACACCGAGCGCATCCTCGAATTTACCAACAAGACAAAGTGAGAAAAAATGAAGCGCGGCGGCTGCCAACATGGTAGCCGCCGCGCTTTTTGCGTTGTTTTTCGGGAAAGGGTTTGGGCCGCTTACGCCTTGTCGGCGGAGCCGAGCACGTCGATGATCTTGTGCTTGACGAGGGCCTTCATGTTGGCGCGCGCATCGCCGAGATACTGTCTCGGGTCAAAGTGCGAGGGGTTCTCCGTAAAGTGTTTGCGGATGGCCGCGGTAAAGGCGACGCGGAGGTCGGAGTCGATGTTGATCTTGCAGACGGCGAGCTTTGCGGCCTTGCGGAGTTCGGATTCGGGGATGCCGATGGCGTTGGGCATGGAGCCGCCGAATTCGTTGACGATGGCGACCTGATCCTGCGGAACGCTTGAGGCGCCGTGCAGTACGATGGGGAAGCCGGGCAGCCGCCTGCCGACCTCTTCGAGGATATCGATGCGGAGCTTGGGATCCTGACCGGGCTTGAACTTATAGGCGCCGTGCGAGGTCCCGATGGCGATGGCGAGCGAGTCGATGCCCGTGCGCTGCGTGAACTCTTCCACTTCGTCGGGCGAGGTGAACATCGCATCGCTTGCCGCGACGTTGACGTCGTCCTCGATGCCCGCGAGCTTGCCGAGTTCGGCCTCGACGACCACACCGTGATCGTGCGCGTATTCGACGACCTTCTTGGTGAGGGCGATGTTCTCCTCCCAAGGCTTGGAGGAGGCGTCGATCATGACGGAGGTGAATCCGCCGTCGATGGAGGCCTTGCAGATCTCAAAATCCGCGCCGTGGTCGAGGTGCATGGCGATGGGGATGTTCGTCGTCTCGACGGCCGCCGCGACGAGGTGTTTGAGGTAGACGGGGTTGGCATATTTTCTCGCGCCCGCGGAGACCTGCAAAATGACGGGAGAATTGCACTCCTCGGCCGCTTCGACGATGGCCTGGATCATCTCCATGTTGTTGACGTTGAACGCGCCGACGGCATATCCGCCCGCGTAGGCTTTTTTGAACATTTCGGTGGTTGTGACTAAAGGCATATGGGATCCTCCGGATGGGTTTTTCCCTATTATACTATCATTGCCCGAAAAAAGCAAGCGTTTTCCCCGCCTTCCCCGAACTTGCCGCGAAAGGATTTTGCTTTCCCCGCTTCATTTGCTTGACAAATTGCAGGGGAAACGGCTATACTGTATGTATAATTTCTTGATTCGTTCCGCATACATTCATAAATATATGAATAATTGCGGAGAGGAGGAAGTATGAAATTCATCAAGAGAGGCGCTCTTATCGTCCTTTCCGTGCTGCTTCTTGCGGCGCTGTGCGCCCTTGCGGCCTGCACGGATCCGGAGGACCCCAAGGAGACGGGTACGCTCGTACTCGATGCGGGGGAGGGCGGAACGCTCGCGGAGAGCGAGTTCACGGTCGAAGTCGACACCCCGCTCACGGGCTTTTTGAGCGGAAAGACCCCGACCGCGGCAGACGGCCTCACCTTTGCGGGTTGGTACGATGCAAAGGGCGATGCGATCGCGGATGACGCTACCATGCCCGAGAATACGCTTACACTTTTTGCAAAATACACGGCCGAATACACCGTGACGCTCTCCGTGGAACAGGGCGACGGCAGCTTTACGGACGAGAATGCGACGGGCACGGCCTTCTTCGGAGAGCCCTTTACCTATCAGCCCGAACGCGCGCACTACGAAGTCGATCCCGACGCCGAGAACCGTCTTTCGACGGACAAACTCGGCGCGCACGAGCACTTTACCGCGCGGCTCCTGTTTGAGCGGTATTCCGTCGTATATTATGTAAATTCCCCGGACAAGGATATCGAAGTCTCGGGCTCGATCCCGACGGAAAAGGTTCGTTACGGCGAGACCGTCACCGTTGCGGACGGATCCGTGCTCGACGCCGGCCCCGACTATCGGTTCGCGGGCTGGTCGTTTACGGGGGAGGAGCCCGATGCGGCCTACGCGCCGGGGACGGAGATTTCTCCCGAGGCGAATGTCTATCTCCGCGCCGTCTGGGATAAGGCCTATCCCGACCGTTATGGCGGGGTGGACCGCCTGTTCGTGCTTCGCACCGCGGAGAACAAGGTCATCCTCCGCCGTCCGGGCGTCGGCGAGTTCGAGGGAACGCTCGGCGAGAACGGCATCTTTACCGTGCCTGGCATGGCGTATACGGGGCGTATCAATTCCAACGGGACCTTCACCTATGTGCGCGAAGCGCAGGCGGGGACCTATCTGCATCTCGACGCCTACACGGGCGAGCTTGCGGAGGACGGGGCCACCATCGAGCTCGATGCCTATGACGGCGCCGTCTATCGGGACGGAAACGAGACCGTGACGGGAAGCTATGACCTCGACGGCGACCTCTACCGCTTCTATTTCCCCGATTCGGCCGAGGGATTCGAATTCTATGTGCGCGAATACGAGAGCGCGGACGGGCCGATTTCCGTCTATGTCCGGCAGGGCGCCGAAACAGGCAGCTATCTCGGCTTCCGTCTTGCGGGAGCGGCCGGCATCGATTCGGAATACGATGACATTCTCGTCCTCGACGGCTTCGGCAACGCCGGCGTGTACGATGTGGCCGACCTCGTTCTCGAAGATACGGCCACGCTTGTCGAGGCGGGCACCTACCGTCCCGTGGGCGACAGCGAAGCGGAGCTGCTTCTCACCGACGGTACGTCCGCATACCGCCGTCTGCGCGTCCTGCTTGCAACGTACAACGACTCTCCCGCGTGGTTTGCCTATCACGAAGAGGCGGCGGGCGAATATACCTCCGAGGCGGGTACGCTCGTCCTCGACGGATACGGTTACAGTATGACGAGCGCAAGCCTCACGCCCGCAGGCGGCGGCAGGCCGACGGGCGGCATGTACGTCGTCGAAGAGAGCTTCTTCGGGACGGTCGTTCGTCTCACTTCGGGCACGGGCGATTACAGCGTGACGACGACATACCTCCTCGAGGGCAGGACGTTCCGCGAAGTGGGCGGAGCGGATTATGGCGAATACCTCATGCTCGGCGAGGACGGCAATGCCGCCGCGCCCCTCCTCGTTCTCGACGGAAGGGGCGGCGCCGAACTCTGGAACAGCGGCACGCTGCTTGCGCGCGGCAAGGCGGAGACGGCGGACGGGCGGTTCCGCTATACCCAGACCGAATTGATCGACGAGACCGCGGAGGTCCCCACCATGTTTGCGTTCGACCTTCGCACAACACAGTTTACGGACGGCGTGCACACGGTGTATACGGTCTATGACGCGACCCGCGTCGTGACGCTCACGGGCGAGGACGGCACCCTCTCTTATGACAACTACGGCTTCGCGCACTATGTCACCGCAGGGGGTGAGACGTACGAGGGCCGCTACTTTATCGTCGGGGAGAACCCGCACTTCACGATCGGCTTCTCCATCATGGAGTTCTACACCCTTACGGACGGCACATATCTGTACTTCCGTTTCGACGCCGCGGCGCACACCTTCAAGCGCCTTTCGGACGACATCGGCAGCTACGGGGAATACTTCAACGACTTTGAGCTCGACACGGAGAATGCGGGCACGGTCTTCCTCTCGGGCGACGAATTTGCGGCCTATCTCACGCAGGACGGCGCTGCGACGACGGGAACGTACCAAAAGAAGAACGGCGTGTATGTCTTTACGTCGGATGCGTTCACCTTTGAATTTATGCTCGTCGATTACGAGGGAGAGGCCTACTTCCTCCGCCGCACCGGGCGTTGGGACGGAAAGCTCGTCCTCCGCGATGCGGGCGGTTCTCCCGTCACGCTCACCCTTGACGGATACTGCACGGCGACCGATTCGAACGGCACGGAGGGGAACTACCTCTTGCTCGGGCCCCGCGGCGACGACAATCTGCTCCGCGTGTATGTCTCCGACGGCACGGGCGACGCCTACTTCGATATCGATATCGACAAGGCGCTCTACCGCGAAGTGGGCTACGAGGTGGGCGAATACTATGTCTATGCGGACGGCGAATACGGCAGCGCGATCCTCACCCTCGACGGCTACGGAAAGGCGGCGATCTATGACATCACCTCGGGCGATTACGTTTTGAGCAAGGAGGGGACTTACCGCATCACCGACCTTGAGGAGCTCTCTCTCGAAGTGACCTTTGCGGAGGAAGCGCCGCAGGAGGCGAGCCTCCGTTACATCGAGACGGACGAGGGCGGCGACCGGATCGTCATCTTCGAACTCGCGCTTGCGGGCACCTACACGAGCACGGCGCGCGAACTGCTCGAGATCGGCACCTTCGGCGACGGCGCCTACATCGACGGCTACGGCATCCGCCGTGCGGGCAGCGTGGCCATCCTCGGAGAGAACATCGCCCGCTTCCGCTATGACGGCGGGGAGTTCTTCTTCGCCCTCACGGGCAAGACCTTTACGATCGAGACGGAGGGCTATCTCGCCTCCGCGACGACGCTCTACAAGTACCTCGGCGGTCTCGGGAAAGGCCTCACCGTCCCGGCGGGCATCACCTACATTGCGGCCGAAGCCTTTACGACCCCCGACCGCGGAAGCCTGTATAACGGCAGCGACATCGAGAGCATCGACCTCGGCGGCGTCACCCGCATCGGCATGCACGCCTTCCACGGCTGCACCGCGCTCACGCGCGTCACGGGCAACAAGGTCGAGGAAGTGGGCGCCTATGCCTTCTACGGCTGTATCGAGCTCACGACCCTCGAAATGCAGGAAGCGAGGTTCATCGGCGACTTCGCCTTCTGGCGGTGCGAAGAGCTCGACGCCGTGGGTTTTGACAAGGCGACGTACATCGGCGCGGGCGCATTCGGCCTCTGCTACGACCTCGCTTCCGTCGATCTTCCCGCAGCCGTCACCGTCTGCAACGGCGCATTCCTCGACACCTTCTCCCTCGCAAGCATCACCTTCGGCGCGGGGCTCGAGACGCTCGGAAGCGCAACCGACACGACGGGCATCTTTGAACGCACCCCGGGCGAAGCGGACGAGGTTCCGCTCGTTGTGACCTTCGAGGGCGATACCATGCCCGTGTTCGGGGCTTCGATTTTCCAAGGCGTGTTGGAGTACACCCTCTGCGTGAAGGGCCTCGACGTCCTGCTCTCCTTCTATACGGACGAGGTGCTCTCGCCCTATGCGGACCGCGCGGGCATCGCTTCCCTCGCCGACGGCAGCTATTCGCGCGTCTCGAACAGCTCTTTCGTCGCGCTCGAACTCAAGATCGTCGCCCGCTATGAGGACCGCTTCGGCAATGTCCGCACGCTCGGCGCCTACACGGTCGATGCCGACAGCGGGGACATCACCTTCTACACCTATGCGCCCGAGACGGCGGAGGGCTATCGCTCCGCAGTGCTTGCACGGCGCACGGCCGATGGGCTTCTCTTCGACATCGACGATTACGGTCTGCAATTCGTCTCCGACTGGACGGCGTTCTACGGACCCGACCGCGAATACGAGATCAAGACATGGGGTGAGGAAACCGAGCAGATCGCCTTCCGCTATACGGGCGGCACGCAGTTCGATGTCCCCGCCGTGTACACCGACAGAGACGGCGGGGCGCACGACGTCCGTCTCGTCGCATACCGCGACGTCAACGACGGGTTGATGACCTACTTCGACCTCGACGGCTATCGGTATGTGTTCGATACCGTTTACGGCAACGGCCTTCCCACCGCATTCGAATACCGCACGCCCGCGTTCGTGCCCGTCGTCACGCGGTACGGGGCGGCGGACGGTAGCTATCTCGCCCTCTCGCAGGAGGACGCGGCCGCAACGCGCTACACCCTCTCCGCCCTGCTCTCCGGCGTCACGGGACACACCGAGTTCCGCATCGAGCGTGCCGAGGCCGAAAAGACGGCCGAAAACACCTTTACGGCGGAGGCGGAAGTCGGCGGCATCCGCTACACCTTCACCTTCGTGCTCGACGGCGACGGCTTCACCTACACCTACCGCGGCGAAGGCGTGACCGAGCTCACCTCGGCGGACGGGACTTACAAGCTCATCGTGACGCAGGACGAGACGGGTCTCGTCACCGATCTGCTCCTGAGCGAGTACTACGACCCCGGCTACGGCGACGGTTCGGCCGATTGGCGAGCTCTCGGAGATGCCTTTTTCCGTCTGCGCGGCGGCGTGTATTTCTACTATGTCTATGGCAGTCTTGCCGCCCGCTATGAGATCCGTCTGACGATGAGCGGGGATACCGTGTCCGCGTTCACTGTTTCCGAAAGCGGGAAAGTCGTGAACGGATTCTATCAGGGCGACTCCGTCTATGTCTACCTCGGGGAGGACGGTTCCTTCGACGAACTTGCACTCTGGCTGCGCGACAGCGAGGGCAGGAACCATTACGTCGCCTATGCCTCCGTTTCGCAGGAGAACGGCTGCACCGTCACGGTCGAAGGGACGTTCGCCAACGAGTACTTCGTCGGCTGGAACGATACCGGTGCGACGCTCGTCCGCCGCTTCTCGACCTATGTCGGGGAGGCCGATGCGGGCCGCGGCTATGCGGCCGGCACCCTCAAGGTCGAGCGTGACAGGTCGGGTGCGATCGTCTCCATGACGCTGACCGTCGGCGCCCTCTCCCTCACCGAATTCACCGAACTCGCATACGATCCGGCTACGGGAATAACGGGCCGCTACTTCTTCGAGAAGGACGGGACGGCCTACGACGTCGAACTCACGTCCTCGCGCGCCGACATCCACACCTTGCAGCAAGCCGCAGCGGTGTCGGGGAGCTACACGGCGGAAATCTGGTTCCGTACGCACGGCGACCGGGATGTCGCGTTCGTCAAGCTGTCCTCGGGCGGCGTCTCGTACGATACGGAATTCTTCGCCCTCGATGAGAACGGAAACTATGCCGTCGTCGCCACGGTCGGAACGGAGGAGAGCGTGTTCCTCCTCACCGTGACTTCCTCGGGCACCGCCACCCTGCGCAAGGCAGACCTCATGACGGTGGAGCAGAACGTCGACGGAGAGGACATCCGCATGCGCATCGTCAAGGACGGCAACACCGTGCTCGGCATCCTCTCCGTGGAGACACGGAGAGGGACGCAGCCTTACGCGCCGCGCACCATCGTGGAGCGGTACGGCAGCGGCGGATACTACAACGCCGTGGTCGAACCGGCCCCCGGGTATTCGAGCGAGACGTACAGCGCCGAGTTCTCCGCGGACGGCAGCACGGTCACCGTCGGACACAGCGCATACTGAAGCGCCGCCTTTTCTCCGCTTTCTCCGATTCTTGGGAAAAATTCCCGAAAAAACATTGACGCGGGGCAAAAAGCGTGGTATAATATGGTTTGAAAATCGGGTGCGGAAGCACCGTCAATTTCGGAGGATATTCATTATGGCAAACGTAAAAGTAGCGATCAACGGATTCGGCCGCATCGGCCGTCTTGCGTTCCGGCAGATGTTCAATGCCGAGGGCTATGAGATCGTCGCGATCAACGACCTCACCA
>CANQUL010000004.1 GCA_947627015.1 uncultured Clostridia bacterium
GTTGCGGGGGCCGGATTCGAACCTGCGACCTCCGGGTTATGAGCCCGACGAGCTACCTGGCTGCTCTACCCCGCGATGCTCCTATCCGATCTTCATCGAATAGCCTATTTATTTTAACGGAATCTCCCCCCTTTTGTCAACTGATTTTGCCCCGGATTTTTGTTTTTCCGCAAAATTTGTTTTTTCGCCGGAACGGCACCCCTCCTTTTTCGGTAAGGCGGCACCCGCATGGGATGCCGCCGCCCGTCTTACGAGCTCCCCGGAGCCCCGTCCGAGCCCGCCTTATTCTCCTCCCGCTCTTTTTGGGCCGTACGGCCTGCGGAAGGCTCGCTCTCTGCGCAATTTTTCTTGCAGATCTGTTTTACCATCTGATGCGTTCCCGTGGCGGTGAGGCCGCTTACGCCGCCGAGCACAAGGGCAACGACGACGTTTTGGGCGGGCACGGTCTCGGGGACGGCATAGAACGCGACGACGCCGAACACGGCGCCGAGGATCATCGAAAGGAGCGGGATCCAGCGTTTGAAGGCCTTTTTACCCTTTAAGGCGTACCGAAGCGTCGCCATGATCCAATAGACGACGGCCGCGATCGCGGGCACGCTGACCAGCTCCAGATATGCTTCCATGGTGTTTCCTCCGTTTCCGTAGTCGGGGAATGTTCCCCTACTCATTTTATTCGAATAAAACGGAGGGCGTGAAACGATACCCGGGCGCATGGATTCCCCTTGCGGAACGGCGTCCGACGGACGGTGAAACCCTTTCGGCCTCACTTCGTTCGGCCACTTTCCCTAAAAGGGACAGCAAGGAAACCCCTCGGCGCCCCTATAGGGTCGCAAAACGCAGTTCTCGCGCATCAGCACAGTGTGCTGTGCGCGGCGTTTTGCGGTGAGTGAGCGCATTTGTCGCGCGAACGGTGACCGAGCGCGGGGCTCTACCCGCGTGAGAAGACTCCGTCCCGTAGGGCGGTGAGGGGTTAAAACCCTTTCTGCCTCACTCCGTTCGGCCACTTTCCCTAAAAGGGACAACAGGCGGGGACACAAAAAAGGACCGAGGCGGAATGCCTCGGTCCCTGCTTGGGCCGGATCGGCCCGATCGTCCGATGGTTAAGCGAGATCCTCTTCGGTCAGAGCGGGTCTGCCCGTCGCGGCACGGAGTTCGTTGAATTCGGCAAGCAGAGCTGCCTCCTTCTCGGCCTCCTTCTGCGCCTTTTCGGCCTGCTGTGCGTCATAAGCGGCGCGCTCGGATTCGGACATGGCTGCGAGTTTTTCGGCCTTGGCCTGTTCGGCCGCCGCCTTCTTGGCCTCGGCTTCCGCCTTCTTCTTGTCGGCGGCTTCCTTCTTCGCGGCCTGAGCGGCCTCGTACTTGGCCTCCTCTTCCTCGAAGCTGATGCCCTGCTTCTCGCACTTGGCCTTGAGGGCTGCCTTTCTGGCCTCTTCGGACTCGCGCTCGGCCTCTTCCTCTTCCATCTTGAGCTTGACGGCGGGATCGACGTACTCGATGCCCTCCGCTTCGGCTGCGGCCTTCTGGTCCTTTACGATGGCCTTGTGGTCGAACTTGGAGAACTTTTCTACGCCCATGAAGATGAAGATGATGGCGATGATGGCATAGCAGATGGTTTCGCCGCCGATGAAGATCCAAGGCATTGCTGCGCGGATGGCTTCGGAGGAAACGTTCTCTGCGGAGTACCCGACTGCGCCGAGGACGCCGTTCATGATACCCGTTGCGATACCCGTCATACCGGCCATGATGGCACCGTAGATGGTCATCGTGAGGCCGTCTGTGCGCACGCCGTGCTGCGCTTCCTGGTGGTCGAGAATGTCGGCGAGGAGGGCGAGCGAGAGATACATGGCGGGCGTGGAGCCGAGCGCCTTGACGACGAACGACGTCACGACGAGCACGAAGTTATCGGGAGCGATAAAGCCGATGGCGCCGCCGATGGCGGAGAGCACGGCGCCGAACATGATGGCCTTGCCCTTCCCGATCTTGTTGGAGAGCGGCCAGGCGATGACCATACCGATCGCGGTGGGGATGGCGCCGATGATGGACAGCGTGCCCTGATAGGTCCCGCCCGTCGCAACGGAGTAGTTCCCCTGTGCGTCCGCGAACATGGCCTGGCAGAAGTAGAGCTGGGAGACGTTCTTCATCATGCCGCCGAGCTGATACAGGAAGAAGAACACAATCATGATAATCCAGAACTTATCCTTGAAGCAGATCTTGGCCTGTTCGCCGATGGGAACGGACTTCTTCTTGGTCTCGACCTGCACCGTGTTGAAGGACTCTTCGGTCACTCTCTCACGGGTGAAGTAGTACTCGACGAGCGTACCGATGACGGTCATGACGATGAGCGCGATGACGAAGATCTTCCAGTGGTTGTAGCTGGCGACCTGGTCGTAGATGATCGCGCCGCCCTCGCCGAGCGTATAGTAGAGGGTCTTGCCTGCCTCGTCGAGCACCGGGAAGGCGTTCGCGATCCCCGTGACATCCGTCTGATACACAAAGAGCATGCCGAGGAAGAAGGGCAGGATCATGGAAGAAAGGCCCATGGCCGCAAGCGCCGTTGCATTGGAGATGGTGGCGAGCAGCGAACGGTCCTTGGAATTCCGGGTGGACAGGTTTACGAGAGCCGCGTGGGAGGTGTAATAGAAGGGATACGCGATCGCAAACCAAAGGTTATATCCGAGTGCGAGGCAGATGAGCACGCCGACCTGTTGATCGGTATTGACCGCATCCGTTGCAAACGGGGAGAATACATACAAGATGAGCAGTGCGAGGATCGCGAGCGGGATGGAGACAAGAAGGAGCGGACGCGCCTTGCCTGCTCTCGTCCTGCTGTGGTCCATGAGACGTCCGACGAGGATGTTGCCGACGACAACAAAGATGACGGAGATCACGGGGAGCCACGTGAAGAACGCGTTGCCGATGCCGCCTTCCCAATTGGTGATGTTGAGAACGTTGGACATGTAGGCATTGAGATAGTTCGAGAGAACCGAGTTCGTGAGAAGCGCGAGCGTCGGGCCGATGAAGTATCCCAGAATCCCTTCGGGGAATATCTTCGCATTGGCCGACTTGATCTTTGTGGACAAGACCGGATTATCGAAGATACTCTTTTTCTGTTTTGTTTCTTCCATAATTTTACCTCACTTATGTTTTAATCATATTTTCTTCGCATATGATTTAACCATATTTTACTACAAATGAATGAATTTGTAAATACCTTTCCGAAAAAAAGTCAGAAACTTTTTTGAAAAAGTTCGCAAAAAAACGTTTTTGAAGGGGAGGACGCAGACATGGTCCTCCCCTTTTTTGTCATACTTCCTCTTGGAGCTCTGCCGCTTCTTCGGGCATGCCGGCCTCCTTCCCCTCTTCTTCCGCCTCTTGGACGGGGGATTCGGGCATTTCGGCCTCTATCTCGGTCCCTTCGGGTCCGGCTTCTCCGGCCTCGCAGCCGCATGCCGCGGGATCGAGGAACTCCTTGCGGTACGACACGCCGAACAGCTCGCACAGCTCGACCATGGCGCTGTCCGAAATGGTATTCACGCGCGGAAGGTGTGCGGTGAGCATGTAGATCCGGGCGGCCTTTTCCACCGTCTCGATGAGGCCGAACGTCTCGTCGAGGGTCTTGCCTGCACCGTAGATGCCGTGCATGCCCCACACGACGAGGCGGAACTCCTTCATTTTTTCCGCAGTCGCCTCGCCGATGGAGAGCGTTCCGCAGAGCATCCACGGGAGCACGCCGATGCCCTCGGGGAACACGACGATGCACTCCGTGCACATCTCCCAGAGCGAATGGGTGAACTTCTTTTCGTCGAGCTCATGGACGAAGTTCATGGCGAGCGTGTGGGTAGGATGGCAGTGCATGACGACGCGGTTCTCGGGATCGACCGAGAGACGTGCCATGTGGCTGAGCATGTGGGCGGGGAATTCCGACGTGGGTCGGCCGCCGTCCTTGAAGCCCCACAGCAATTCGGCTTCCTTGCCCCCTTGGGCGATGCGCACGATGCCGAGGTTGGTCTCGGGATCGTCCTCGACGTTCTTGAAGTACTTGCCCGTGCCCGTGACAAGGAAATATTTCCCCGCGAGCGGAGACGCGTCGAACGCCGTGTCCTTGACGCCCATAAAGGGAATGGTGCGGATGACGTGTCCGAGGTCGAGGTACTCCCCTACCTCCTCTTCGGTGAGAAGGTACGAGACGTTGCCGCCGTTGCGCTCATCCCAGCCGAGACGGTACATGTTGGCGATGGTCTTTTTCATTTCCGCGAGAAAGGGCGCCTCGAGGATATTCTTCTTGCCCGCGGGTTTCTTTTCGGGCGGATTTTTCACCACAAAGATGATCTTTTTCATTTTCTTGCCTCCAAGATGGTTTTCTCGTATTTCAGAATTGCGGGCAGGTACTGTTCGGACAGCCCCTGACGGTGGAGGTACTCCTTCCAGATCTCGCCGAAGGGCAGTGTCTTGACCTCTTCGCCGAGCACCATGAGGGCGGTGAAGTCCCCCTCGTCCTGCATGCGCTTCATTTGAGCGTCGGGCATGAGGAGGGCGTAGAGGAGCGCCTTCTGCATGGCGCGCTGCCCCGTGACCCATGCGGACAGGCGGTTGATGCTCGCGTCGAAGTAGTCGAGGCCGATCATCACCTTGTCCGTCGCGTCGTTGCGGACGATTTCGCGGGCGATCTCCTTGAGTTCGTCCTCGAAGAGCACCACATGGTCGCTGTCCCAGCGCACGCCGCGGGTGACGTGCAGGGCCACCTTGTCATAGAAGGCGAGCAGAGCCGGGATCTTGTCGCTGACGTATTCGAGCGGATGGTAGTGCCCGTTGTCGAGAAGGCAGCAGATGTCGTTCTTGGCCGCGTAGTTCTGATAGAACTCGTTGGACCCCACCGTGTAGCTCTCCACGCCGATGCCGAACACTTTGCTCTCGACGGCAACGATGACTTTTTCTCTATTATACTCCGTCTTTAAGATCTCGTCAAGCGATGCTTTGAGGCGGAGACGGGGCCCGAGGCGGTCGGCGGGAACATCCTTGAAGCCGTCGGGGATCCAGATGTTGACAAGACAGGGCGTGCCCATCTCGTCGGCGAAGTACTCCGCGATCTTGAGGCAGGCCTTGCAGTGCGCGATCCAGAACGCGCGGACGCTCTCGTCGGGCGAGGAGAGCGAGAGGCCGTCCTTGAGCATGGGGTGGGAAAAGAGGGTGGGATTGAAATCGATGCCCTGAAGGCCGATCTCCTTTGCGAAGGCGACCCACGGCGCAAAGTGGCGTGCTTCGTAGGCGTCGCGGTCGACGGTCTCGCCGTTCAGAATGGCATAGCTTGCATGCAGGTTGAGGCGTTTGGTGCCGGGCATGTACGAGAATGCCTCTTTGATATCCGCTTTGAGCTCTTGGAAATTCCGCGCTCTCCCGGGATAATTTCCCGTCGTCTGGATGCCGCCCGAGAGCGAATCCGCCCCGTCGAATCCGACGACGTCGTCCCCCTGCCAGCAGTGGACGGACACGGGGATCTTTGCAAGGCGTTCGAGGGCGCCCTCCACGTCGATCCCGTACTTTCCGTATCTGTATTTTGCCGCTTCGAATACTGTTGTCATACTGTCTCCTTGATTTCAAACGAATTTTTTATGATGGAGCGCCCTTCTTTGACGTCCTTGATGACGCCGGCGCCGATCATCTGCATCATGAGGTTCCCGATCGCGGTCGCCTCCGTGGGGCCCGTGATGACGCGTTTTCCCGTCGCCGCGGCCGTGAGTTCGGTGAGGAAGGCGTCCTTGGTCCCCCCGCCGATGATGTTGAGCGTCTCATAGGTCTTTCCCGTGTTGCGCTCGAGCTCGTCGATCGCCTGCTTGTAGCTTGCGGCGAGACTGTCATAGAGGACGCGCATGCGGGTCGCGACGCCGAGGGTCTTGCCCATGGCGCGGTCGACTTCTTCCGTCATGCTCTCGGGAGCAAGGAACCGGTCGTCGTTGACATCCACGATGCCGCTGTACTCCTTGGCCCTTGCCATGGTGGCGAGCTGGGAGAAGGAATACTTCTCGCCCATCTCCCGCCGTACGCTCTGAATCATCCAGAGGCCCATGATGTTCTTCTGATAGCGGAAGGTGCCCGACACGCTGCCCTCGTTGGACCAATTGACGAGACGGGAGGCGTCGTCCGTCCGGGCGAAGTCCTGCTCGATGCCGAGGAGGGACCATGTACCGCTCGAGAGATAGGGCGTCTGCCCCTCGAGGGGTGCGGCGAGTACGGCCGAAGCCGTATCGTGCGTGGCGGGGAGCATGACGACGGCGGCAAACCCCACTTCCCGCTCCACGGCGGGCGTGAAGGGTCCCACGGCCGTCCCGGGCTGATACAGCTTGCCGAACAGCTTCTGTTCGAGGCCGAGCCGCCCGATGAGTTCCCTGTCCCAATCGTGCGTCCGGGCGTTCACGAGGCCCGTCGACGTCGCATTGGTGTATTCCTGCATCTTGACTCCCGTAAGCAGGAAGTGCAGATAGTCGGGAAACATGAGAAGGGTGTCCGCGATGTCCGTCCGCCCGCCCCGCTTGTCGGCATGCAGCTGATAGAGCGTGTTGAAGGGCTGGAACTGAATGCCCGTGCGGGCATAGAGCTCCTCATGCGGGACGAGACGGTGCACGGCGGAGACGGCCTCCTTGGTCCGTCCGTCACGGTAGCAGTACACGGGCCCGACGCGGTTGTCGTTCTCGTCGAGCAGGGCATAGTCGACCGCCCACGTGTCGATGCCGACGTACGCGGGGATCTTCCCGATCTCCTTGCACCGTTTGAGGCCGTTCAGGACCTCATTGAAGAGGACGTCGGCCCGCCATACGAGACGGCGGCTGCGCATGACCGCTCCGTTCCGGAAGCGGTAAGCCTCCTCCGTCCGGAGCTTGCCGTCCTCGAGCCAACCGAGAATGAGCCGTCCCGAGGAGGCGCCGATGTCGATTGCTGCAAAATATTCCATACCATCACCCACAAAATTTTATAGCATGAATTCATAGCGGAAATTTATCCGTCGGCACCGAAACGTGCGTCACGATAAATTACACGAAAAACTGTATTTTCCGCTCCCGATCTCGGACACGGTACCGTCCGGCAAGGTCACTTCACACGTCGTGCCCGCGGGAACGGTCACGTCGAGCGCAAAGGTCCCCTCTTCCTTCTTCCAGCTCGCGGAGGCCGTGCCGTAAGGCGTTTCGACCGTGCCGGAGGCGGACGTCAGGCCGCCGCCCACGAGGGGCTTTACGCGGAAGGTCTTGTACCCGCAGGACATCGGTTCGATGCCGAGGACGCGCTTGTAGAGGAAGTCGCCCACGGCGCCGCTCGCATAGTGGTTGAAGGAGATCATGCCGCCCGTGCCGTCGCCCTCGCCCGCATTGAGCGTTCCGTCCTCTTTGAGGCCGTCCCAGCGCTCCCACACGGTCGTGCCGCCCGCTTTGACTTCGTACAGCCACGACGGGCATGCGGTGTTCATGAGCATCCGGAAGGCGGTCTCTTCCTGCCCGTTGTCGGCAAGTGCGAAGAGGATGAAGGGCGTTCCGGGGAAGCCCGTGCCGATCTTGTAGCCGTTGCGCTTTACGAGCGCGGCGAGGTTCTCCGCGGCCTTTGCGCGCACCGCCTTGGGGAACATCCTGAAGTGGAGCGGAAGGACGTACGCCGTCTGGAACTCCGTCTTGAGCTTGCCATTGCCGTCGGTGAATACGGACATGTATGCGTCGGAGATCTTCTCATAGAGCGCGCGGTACTTTTTCTCGTCCTCGGGCTTCCCGAGAACTTTTGCCATCTCGGAGACGAGGCGCGCCATGTTGGCATAGCTTGCCGTCGCCGTCCACTTGCTGCGCTTCTGCCAGCCGGCCATGGTGGGCTCGTCGGGTGCGACCCAGTCGCCGAACTGGAACATGTGGTGAATGTGCCAGATGTAGCGGTACTTCCCCACGCCCCACAGTTTGGCCCAGAATCCGCACGCCTTTACATACTTCTTGACGGATTCATACGCGTCCTCGAGCAGCTTTCTGTCGCCGCGGGCAAGGTATTCCGCCCAAGGGACGAGGCCGCATGCGTCTCCCCAGAAGGCGACGGCCATCTCGGGCATGGTAGCGGGGAAGCCGTATCCCTGCACGGGAATGGTGTTGGGCAGACCGCCCGATTTGAGCTGCTCGGCACGGAGATCGCGGAGCCACTTGTCGAGGAAGCGCGAGAGGTCGAAATTGTAGCACGCGGTGGGTGCAAAGAGTGCGATGTCGCCCGTCCAGCCCATGCGTTCGTCGCGCTGCGGGCAGTCGGTCGGGATGTCCACAAAGTTGGATTTCGCACCCCAGGTGATATTTTTCTGCAATTTGTTGACGAGCGCGTCCGAGCATTCGAAGGTGCCGTTTGCGGGGACGTCCGAATAGAGCGCGAGCGCGGAGAGTTTGATCTCGTGCTCCTCGATGCCCGTGACGCCCACATAGCGGAAGCCCATGTAGGTGAGCGTCGGCGAATAGGTCTGCTCGCCGTCCGTGCAGGTGTACGTCGCGGTGGCCTTGGCCGAACGGAGCAGCGCGGTGTTGAGCGTTCCGTCCGCGTTGAGGATCTCGGCATGGCGGAAGGTGACGATCTGCCCCTTCTTCCCCATCAGCGTGGCCTTGATGACGCCCGCAAAGTTCTGGCCGAAGTCATAGACGAGCTCACCCGAGGCAAGACGCGTGCAGGAGACGGGGAGGAGTTCCTCGTGCGCGCGGACGGGTGCGCCGTACGCCGCCTCAATCTTGGGATCTACACGGAGCGTCTCGAAGGCCGCCTTGCGCCATTGGGCCGCGCCAAGGTCGACGGTGGCATCGTACGTTTCGCCGTCATAGATGTCGGCCATGCGGACCTGTCCGTCCTCGGTGACATCCCACGTCTCGTCGGTGCCGATGACCTCTTCCGTGCCATCCGTGTACGCGATGCGCAGTTCGAGAAGCAGGGCCTGACGGTCTGCGGAGATGCGGTTCTTGCGCGTAAAGACAAAGGAGCCGACCGCCCAGCCGCCCGCGACGGTGGCGAGCAGTTCGTTCTCTTCGCCGAGGAGCGCCGTCACGTCGTAGGTCTGATACTGAAGGTTGGTTTTATAGGACGTAAAGCCGGGCGTGAAGTAGTCCTCCCCCACCCGCTTCCCGTTGAGTTCGAGCCGGTAGATCCCCATCGCGGTGGCATAGACGACGGCGCGCGCGACGGGCTTTGCGATGCGGATCCCCTTCTTAAAGAACATGGGGACGGGAGACACGCCCTTTTCGGTAAAGACATATCCCGCGTCGGAGATCCACTTGCCCTTCCACGGCGTTTTCAGGCGGCCGGTCGTAAAGCGCATGCGCGCGGTGTCCGTCTCGCCGAAGGTGTCGGTCGCGGACACGGTCACCTCGTATTCGGTGAAGGGCTTCAATTCTTTCCCCGCGTAAGGGATCAAAATCTGATCCTTGGTGACGGTCTTCCAGTCGCCGACGGAGAGCACGGCCTCTTTGAGCGCGGCGCCGCGGCGGTCGGAAGAAATTGCGAAGGAAAAGCGCGGGTTGGCGTTATCCGTGACACAATTCGAGGCAAGGTTCTCGGTTGTAAGTTTGATGATTTTCATGATCTTTTCCTCCATAACTTTTATTATGATACTGCAAAACGGGCGGAAAGTCAAGGGCGCCCGCGGCCCGAGGGCAAAAAACAGACGGTGCAGCCGGCGCAGAAAGTTTGCGCCGATTGCGCCGTCCCAGGAGATGTATTGGGGGTTGCCTGCATCCGGCGCTCCCATGGAACCCGTACGGACCGAAGTCCGTACGGGCCGGCCATTGGGGAGGAGGCCAAATGACTTGGAGAAATCGCTTTTACGCTTCTTTCTTCGCCATGGTGCAGTACGATGCGACGATGGACACGATGGACGAGACGAGGAAGAGGATCATCCCCGTGATTACCATGTAACCCGTCTGGACTGCCTTGGGATCGATCTCGAGTTCGGCGTTGGAGAAGAACGTCCAACCGAGTCCGGTGAAGGAACCGTAGAGGAAGTAAAGGAACACAAGAACGAGGAGAGCGGGAACGACGATGCGGAGCGCACCGACCACGAAGCCGCAGACCTTGCCGACGATGCCTTCGAACTTAAACTGATCGA
The DNA here is from genome assembly GCA_947627015.1 of uncultured Clostridia bacterium. Classification (GTDB taxonomy): domain Bacteria; phylum Bacillota; class Clostridia; order Christensenellales; family Borkfalkiaceae; genus Gallimonas. The sequence goes on from CANQUL010000004.1 coordinate 10,097, forward strand.
GCACGATGGCAACGACGAGGAATACAAGGGCGAGGATGGTGCACAGCATAACGGTGCTTGCCATTGCGGAATCTTCGGCGCGGGTCATATCATAGAACACGCCCTGTCCCGCGATGACGAGGCCCGCGCCCGCCTTGACGGTTATATTGTAGAGGATGAGCCCTACCACGCTGAGGACGATGGTGAGCAGAGAGAGCCAGGTACCGAGGCCTTGTTTCTTCAAAATCTTCATCTTAGTTTTCCTCCTTCTTTTCGGGAATTACGATGGATGCGATCCAAGCGCCGCCCGCAATCGCGGTGAGCACGCCGAAGGCAGCCTCGAGGCCGATGAAGATGTACTCCCAAGAAGCATGGGCGATCTGCCCGTCGGGATCGTGATGATGGATCGTCGATTCGGGAACTACGATGTCTTCACCCGTGTTGGCCACGACTTCGACATAGAGACCGGAACCGCTGTGGGCGATGGTGTAGAGTTCATAGAGAGCCGTCTGGCGAGCCTGTGCCGCGAAGGCAGGATCCTTCTTGACGCTGCCGAGGGTGAGCGTCTGCGCGCTGCCGACCGTTGCGGAATCGCTGTAATCGGTCGCACTCGAACCCATGTAGAAGTTTCCGCCGCGCATGCTTGCAAGCTGGTTGACCGTCGCCTGAATGAGTGCGCCTGCTTCGTGATAGCTGTTGGCGCGGCCCATATCGGTGGTGACGATCCCGGTGAAGCCCCACTCTTCGCGCATGATATTCTTGATGTAGCCGACGCTGTTGGTGACGTTGGTCGCACCGATGCGGGCGAAGGACATCATGACGCCGGTGCCGTTGCCTTCGTGGACGCGGAGAGCGCCTTCGTAGCAGCGAGTATCCGTCTCACGGACTTTCTGTTCGGTCATGTAGGCAGCGTTGCCCACACGGTTGAGTTCCTGATCGTTGAAGCCCATGTGCTTGGGACCGCAGATGGAGCCGCATTCGGTCGCGCCGCGGAGCTGCTCTGCACCGATCCGGTTGGTGAGCATCGGGTCTTCGGACATGTACTCGGAGTTACGGCCGTTGTACGGATGACGGTGCTGGTTGAGACCTGCGCCCCAAACGGTGACGGCGTTGGAAGCATACTCGCTCGGGCTCTGCGTCTTCTGAAGCCAGAGGCCGCCTTCGCCTTCGAGCTTGCCCCATTCATAGGCAAGCGCGGGGTTGAAGCTCGAACCGAGCAGGGTGTTGGAAGCGACATTCAGGTTGAGGGTACGGTCATGACCGTCCTTGGTCCCTACTTTGAGGCTCTGCGAATATCCCGCAACGGACTCGGACTGCACACTGCCGGGGTTGCCGATGCCGGGGAATTCCTTGGTGGCGTGACCGCCACTCGGAACGCTTGCGACCGCAACGCCGAGAGGGATCGCCGCAGCGACTGCCTGCCATTCTTCGGAATGAATGTTATTGAACGCCTCGGGCTTGCTGACCGCAACGCTCATGATCCACTGCCAAACGGAGGTGTAGCTGCCGCCTGCCATCTGTGCGGGGGTCGTCGGTTCGACCTTGGCCCACTTGCTCTCGTCGGTCTCCTCTACGGGTTTGTACTGGGCGTTGATGAGCTCGATGAGCCACTCTTCTTCCTTCTCCGCCCCCTTGATCGTGAACTTGGGCTCGGGCTGGATGCCGCTGTCGTTTGCACGGTTAGTGTAGTTCTTGGGGAAGGTCGTCTTGTAGTTGCTTCTCGAGAGATACGTCACGGTATCTTCGCCGAGGAAGTAGTTGATATCTGCATTCTTCATCTGATTGCGGACCGCAACGCCGTTGGAGTTTGCGAACGTCTGCTCGTCAAGCGCTTTGATCTCGCTCCACTTGAAGCAGATGCCGCTGCCGTCGGTGGTGCCGTCGGTATCCTTTTCCTGTGCTTCGAGAACGTTGTTGACTGCCTCGTGCGCACCGGCTGCCGCGGTGAAGTAGTAGTCACCGGGATCGAGGATATAGGTACCTGCGCCGCTCAAAGCGGTGGAATCCCAGCTTGCAAGATAGTGGGTGGGAAGTACGATCTTCACATCCGCGCTCTTTCCGGCCTTGACTTCGACCTTGGCGGAGCTCAGGAAATCGATCGCGGACTTCTCGACCTTGTGCTCGATGTCATACTGCGTATAGGGCTTGTTGACATAGAGCTGTGCAAGGAAGGTGCCGTCCTTGTCGCCTTCGTTGGTCACACGGACGGTCGCCGTGATGTTTCCTGCCTCGGTAAGGTCAACGTGGACGCTCGTGATCTCCTGCTTGTAAGGGATGTAGGAAAGGCTCTGCCCGAAGGGGAACACAACTTCCTTGGAGTAATCCCAAGCCTCGCCCGTCGACGAACCGATCGTGTCCTTGGCATTGTAGTCGGGGTTCACGATGGAATCGTAGTAACGGGATTCATAGTACTTGTACCCGACATAGATGCCCTCGGCTTCGACGATGTAGTTGTCCGCCTGATAGCTCGTCGTTCCGCGGCCCAGGGGATCGGTGAAGCTCGAGATCGTGTTGAGGTCGGCGTACTGCTGCTGGCCCATGTTGATAACGGCGGGGTTGTAGCTGTTATCATAGGCATAGGTGTCGGTCAGACCGCCCGTGGCGTTTGCCTTGCCGGCGAGCACGTTGGCGATGCCTTCGTACTGGAAGTCGTTGGGGATGCCGCAGAAGCCGATGGCGTCTACTTCATGATCCCCGCCCTTGGCGATGGGACCGAGCTCCATGGCGTTGGCGGAGACGACCAGAACGACCGTCTTTGCGCAGTGCGTCCTGGAATAGTCGATCATCTCCATCTCCTCGGTGGAGAGGGCGAGAGGATCGTCCGCGTTCTCTGCGTCATCGGTCATGTAGTTGCTGCCCTCACCGCCGCCGCGGCCGACTGCAACGATACCGATGGAGTTCTCAGGAATGACCCAAGTGGTCTTCTCTTCGAAAACTTCGGGAAGTTTATAAGTGGTGGGATTTCCTTCTCTGTCCGTCCCGCTCATGCCGGCCGAGATCATGGCGCCGGTGAAATCTTCCGCTTTGACGGTCGTGTTGACGTTGATCCCGTCGATGGCGTTGAGAGCATCGTAGAGCGTGACGCTCTGGAACCACGTCCAATACTCCGTGACGTTGCCGGACGATTCCTGCCTGTGGTCATAGTTGCCCGCGACAACGCCGGTGTGGCCGTTCGGAAGGTTGTAGCAGCTCCATCCGAAGAGCGCGACGTTGGCATTCGCGGCAAGGGGAAGCGCCTCGTTATCGTTCTTGAGGAGAGCAAAGCCCTCTTCGCCCTGCTTCACAGTGTGGGCTTTGAGCGCTTCGACATACTCTTCTACGGTAGCATGCTCGGTCTCGTAGCTCTTGCCTGCGAGATACGAATAGCCTTCGGTCGAACCGGGGATCGTATAGGAAGGGATCGTCTCATCCCAATCCTTGTACTTTGTGCGGTCGACCTTGAACCATCCGTCCATCCAGCCGATTGCGATGTTCGACATCGCAACGGTGTACGCAACCGTGGACAAGGTGAGAAGCGCAGCCGTCGTCGCGGCCAAGCCGCGCAGAAGTGGTGTAAACTTCTTGAGTTTCATGGTTACCTCCTCCTTATAAGGATTAAAATTTTTTATTATAATCGCACCCGCGCTCCGCCGCTCTCCTGTAAACGGCCTCGCACAAATGAAATTACCGCTGTCTCGTTTTTGCGTTTGCCCTGCTCTGCGGGCAAACGCAAGGGGGATCCCCCTTGCAGCCGACTTGTTCGGAATCGGCGTGCGGATTGACCGAATCGATCAAAATGTTAATTTTGCTCAATCTCGATGTCTGCTTCTTTCAAGTGCCATTAGTCTACCACGCTTGCACATTTTTGTCAATAGTTTCCTTAAATTTGATTGAAAACTTGACAAACGCGCAAAAAAGTGCTATAATACAAGCACAAACGAGCAAAGGAGCAATCAAAATGGCTTTTCGAGACCGCAGTGAAGAAATTTTGGAGTACCTCAAAGTGCATGGGACGGCCACGGTGGAGACCCTTGCGCGCACGCTCTACGTCAGCGAGGCGACCATCCGCAGAGACCTCAACGAGATGAAAAAGCTCGGGCGGATCGAGCGCTCGCACGGGGGCGCGTTCCTTACGGAGAATTCCGACGAGATGTCCATCTACGTCCGGCGGACCAAGAACGCCAAGGAAAAACTCCGCGCCACGGAACTCGCCATTAAGAGCCTGCCCGAGTTCCAGACCGTGTTCATCGACAACTCCTCCACCTGTCTCGCCCTCGCCGAGCGGCTCAACTTTTCGCACAAGACGGTCATCACCAACGGCGTGCAGGTGGCGCTGTCCGTCTCCAAGAACAGCGACGTCACGCTCATCTGTCCCGGAGGCGAGATCCGATACAATTCGACCGCGTTCATGGGTACCATGACCGTGAATGCGCTTCACAATTTCAAATTCGACCTTGCGCTTCTGTCCTGTTCCGCAGTGGATGCGGAGGGGAGTTACGAGTTCAGTGTGGACTCCATGCAGATCAAGCGCGTGGCCATGGACAAGAGCAAAAAGCGGGTGCTGATCTTTGACCGGACCAAGCTCGATCTGACCGCGCCCTGCCGCACGGCTCCCCTCTCGGACTATGACCTCATCGTCACCGAAGCCCCCGACGAGGCGCTCGTCGCTCTCCGCGCCGTGCATCCCAACGTCCAAAACAGCTGAAAAGGCCGTCCGCAGACAGCGGGGCCCGAAAATTTCGTACGAAAAAGGCCCGCTTCCGTTGGGACGGCTTCCGGATAAAAAAAGTTTTTTCGATGATTAAAAATCATCGGCTTACATTCATCGAATGTGGTATAATGATATCACCAAATCGTTTGGAGGGAATATACGATGATTGAACAGGTTCTGACTCGTCACAATGCAGCTCTCCGTGTGAAGATCACGGTAAAAACGCTGATTTCGGTTGGAATTATCGCGCTTGCGGTGATTCTTCCGCAGATCGTGCACCTTGCCCTCGGCGCGCCCGGCGGCGTCGAGTGGCTGCCCATGTATCTTCCCGTCCTTCTCGGCGGGTGTCTGCTCGGCTGGAAGTGGGGCTTGGGCGTGGGAATCCTCTCCCCCGTCATCAGTTTTGCGATCACTTCGCTTGCCGGTAACCCCATGCCCGCCTTGGCCCGTCTCCCTTATATGATCGTGGAACTTGCGGTCTTTGCGGCGGTTTCGGGAATCTTTTCGCAAAGGATCGCCAAAAACGGTTGGATGGCGTTCCCCGCGGTACTTCTTGCGCAGGTTTCGGGCAGGCTCGTATTCCTCATGATCGCTGCCGTTTTCGAGAGCGTTTCTCCTCTCTCGGCGGCAACGGTTTGGTCGCAGATCCAAACGGGACTTTTGGGCATGGTACTGCAAGCCGTTGTCGTACCCTTCCTTGTGATGGGACTGCGCCTTCTCCTTATCAAAGACAAGGAATAAAAAATATGTCCGAGAAAATGACGAACAGGAAACTTGCTGCTTTGGAGACAAAGAGGAAATTGTTGGAAACGGCAAAGGTCATCATCCGAGCATATAACAGCATGTTCATTCAGCCCGATCCCTTTTTCTCGGCAGAACTCAATTACTATAAAAGTTTCCGCTCCGCCTACGATCTCGCCTTCGAAACGGGAGATTACTCCGCGCAGACGGCTAAAATCGGCGGCGCGTTCGATGTGACCGCCGCCCTCAAAGAAGCCGTAAAAACACAGTTCGAAAACAGCTTTCAAGACTACATGGAATGAGCGGCCGAAGGTTTCCGTTCGCGACGAAAGAGCGGACATGAGCATTGATGCGATCGAACCGTATCTGAAAGCGCTGTAAAAAAATTCAGCGAGGAAAGATTTCCTCGCTGTTTTTTGTGACTCACCCAAAGGGGCATTCCGATATAAAATTAAGTTTTTCTTGATTCCCTATGGAACATCCTCCGTTGAGAAGCGAGCCTTCTTTTGTGCCTCTCTGCAATTATTCGATGCCTTCGTTGAGCTTTTGGAGGAGCTCATCGAGATCGTTGCCGTGCACCGAGACGGCCTCGGCCACCGTTTCGCCGTGCGCAAGCGCGCAGCCGAAGCAGTGCATGCCCGCCGCAAGCAGGATCTCCGCCGCGTTGGGGTTGAGTTCGAGGCATTCCGCAATGAGGGTATCCGCCGTGATCTTTGCCATAACTTTTTTCTCCTTTTTGCTTTCCCGAAAATTATAGCACATTTTCGCGTGTATTTCAACTGTTTCGGCGCAATTTTTCGGACCGATCGGAGAAAACCTTACCCGGCGAGGCGCAGCAGCCAATAGATGAGCCCCACCGCGGCGCCGCTCGTCACGCCGAACACGAGGATGGGCCCCGCCACGAGGAACATCTTGGCCGCCATGCCATAGACATAGCCCTCCGTCTTGAATTCGATGGCGGGCGAGGCGACGGAGTTGGCAAAGCCCGTGATGGGCACGATGGAACCGGCTCCCGCGTTCTTTCCGATGCGGTCATAGACACCCAGCCCCGTGAGCAGCGTCCCTAAAAAGATGAGGGCGGCCGAGACGGTGCCTGCAAGTTCGTCCCCCGTGAGGCCGGCGAATTCGAGCAGGTACCGGAAGAACTGCCCGATGACGCAGATGAATCCTCCCACCAGAAAGGCGCGGCCGCACGTCTTGAAGTGCTGCGTGGGCGGGTCGAACGAATTGACGTAGCGGATATAATTTCGGTTGGCAAATTTTTTTGCGGTCACGGGCGGTCCTCCCTGCGCGCGGCGCCGGGAAAGCAGCTCTCCCGTTCGTCCCGCGTCTTGCCGATCGGTTCGTTCTTGATCTTTTTCATACGTCTAATTTGGGGAAAAACGCGGTTTTTTATACCCCATGTCTCATTTTACGTACGAAGCAAGGAGGTCGTAGAGCGTCTGGTAGAAGTCCCCGAGATAGGTCCGTGCGAGCGAATCCATGCGATAGGCCTCGAGACGGGCCGCGGCGTCGGATTCCACCTCCATGTAATAATTGCGCACGAGGAGGAAGCGCTGGGAATAGGAGAGGTTGTAATTGGGGTTATCGGGATAGCGGTAGGGTCCGTTCTCGTTCCCCTCGCTCGAGAGCGCCTCATAGGCGAGCTGCTGCAAGAGATCCTCGCGCACCGCGTCCACCTCGGCGTTTGCCGCGTCGGTGAGACGGGTCTCCTCGCGGATCCGTGCATACGCGCGCACCGTTCCCCGTTCGAGAAGGCGGAAAAAGAGCGCCTTCTTCTCCTCTTCGAGCTCTGCGAGAAGGTTATTCTTCTTGACCTGCGCCACCCGCACCATGGACATCTGCACGGCGTTGAGGTCGGCGTATTGGGGATCGGACAGGTCGATGATATCAATGGTCATGGCTGCCTCCTGAAATGCAGGTCGACGGAGCGGACGAAGAAGTCCCCCTTCGCCGTGAGCGTCACGGACACGTCGCCGCCCCGCAGGACGGACGGAAGGGGCGTGCGGACGTTTGCAACGGGCGAAAGCGACCGCTCTCCCTCCTCCGTGCGGACGGTCAGGGAAAATTCTCCGCGGCCGAACACCGTCACCTCGTCGAGGTAGCGCCGTGCGCCGCTCTGTGCGGTCATCTCCGCCGAGAGGGAAATCGTGCCCGCAGGCTGCGGATTTTCATTTTTCTCTTCGAGACGATAAACGACGCCACCATGTCCGAGGTAGACCCCTTCTCTCCCTGCCGTGAGCAGTTCCGCGGGAATGCCGAGAAAGTGCTCTTTTTCCTCCTCGGGGTCATAGACGAACACGTCGTCTGCGCCGTCCTGCTGCACATGCACATAGTATTTTCCCGCCCATGCGCCCGCTTGGATCCGGGAGGGAAGGGCAAGGTCCTCCGCCGTGCGCACGAGGGAAGCCGTCCTTCCGTCCGTCCGGCACAGGCCGCGTTCGGTGCAGAAAACGGCGTACTTCCCGCAGTCGGCGACCGAATCGGCACGGATCGCTCCCCCGTCGAAGGGCACGGGATGGACGCGGAAATCGAGCTCTCTGCCCTCCGCTTCGAGCCGAAATACGGCATGGGTGCAGAAAACCAGCAGATCGTCGCGGAAGGAGAGGATGGCGAGGATGTCCCCGACGGCGGGGTCGAATGTCAGCGTACCCGTCTCGTCCTTCGTCAGCGACCATTCGCCGGGCCGCAGGGGCGCGGTGTGCCGAAGGACGTTGCCGCTCCCCATAAAGATGCGTTCCCGGTGGACGGCCGCGCATCTCCCGCCCATCGTCACGACGGTGCGGAGTTCCTCTCCCGCGAGCGAAAAGATGCGGCCGTCCGTGATGAGATAGCGGGTGAGCGCGTTGTTCTCGCCGTGCGTCGCAAGGACCGCGCGGAGGCCGCTCTGCGACAGAGGTACGGACATGCCCGTGGGATACGCGGTCAACTTGGTGTCGAAGTCGTATCCGTACAGCGTCCCTTCCGAGACAAACAGCGCGAGGGTCCGATCGGCGAGCGCGGCGATCTCGGTCTCCCCTTCCGCCGGGATCCAGCCCTCCCCCTGTTCGCGGAGGCCGACCGCCCGGGCCCCCGAAACGCGCTCCGAACGGCGCACATAAGAGGGCGTAAGGCGCAGGACCGTCGAGCTTCTTCCGGGTACCGTGAACTGCTTTACGGGGATCATGCCCAACTCCTCGCGGGGAGGGACAGCTTGCGGAGGACGCGCCCCGCACAGGCGAGTGCCTCGCGGTACATGCGGTCGAAGGAGGCCGCCTCCGAAAACCGTCCCGCGGCGAGCTCGAATTCGGCCGCCACGCCGAGTGCGAGAAGGCGCACCGAGACGGGCCCGCCAAAGTCCGAATCGTCCCCGAGTTCCTTGGCGCGGGGCGCATAGGCGTACACGATATCCGTCTGCCCGTCACCCTTGACCTTCAGGTAGGAAGGGAACAGGTCATACGCCGTCTCGATCCCGCTTTTTGTGACCTTCTTCACGGACACGGGTGCCTCGGAAAAGCTCGAGAAGGGAATTTTTCCCTCGACGGGAAGAAAGCTCTCCTCCTTTAAGAGGGGGATGTAATCGAGCGCGACCTCGTTCTCCACGAGGTTAAAGCAGCGGACGAGAAGGAGAAGCTCCCCGGAAGGAGCCTCCCCCGTCTTGGCTTCCGCAGCGAGGTCGTTGCGGCCGATCAAGGAGGCCGCGTATCCGATCGTCTCTTTGACTGTGATCGACATATCCGCCTCCCCTCCCCTTACTTTTCCTCGATGTCCGAGAGCATGGCCTGCCCCGCAGGACGGTAGCAGAGAAGCTCGGCGTACTTCACGAGCGTCGCCGTGTAGACAGGCTTGCCCGCGGTCTGTTTGAGGATCTTCCCGCCCTCCGATTCGAGCCACTGCCAATCGCAGAGCTGATGAAGGGCAAAGTCGTCGGTATTGAGCAGGTACATCGTTCCCTCGGGGCAGAAGCGGTCGGCGACGACGGGAATGCCGTTGAAGCTGAGCGCGGTAAAGCCGCCGTCGAGCGTCATCATGTCCGTGGTACGGTATGCGGACAGGACCTCGAAGAGGGCGCGGCGCACGCCCCACGAACAGACGATGAAGTTGATCTTGCTGCCCGAACACTCCTCCACCTCGTCGATGGCCTTCTGGATGACCGATTCGGTGAGCGCGCCCACTTCCGTCTTTTTGACGGGCTGCATCCAGCTGTTGCCCTCGCGGGAGACGCCATAGAGATCGCCCGTGCCGAAGATGGCGCCGAGCCCCGTGATCTCGAGGTCCTTGGACTTCTGCATGTAGATCTTGAAGTTCGCGGGCGTCGAAATGTCCGCACCCGAGAGCGTCACCGTCTTTTTCTCGCGGTCGATGGCCGTCACCGTCCGCGCGGAGGCCGATACGAGTCCGCCCGTATTGGCGACGTCGACGATCATGCCCTCCGCAAGATTGCGCACGGAATCGACGGTGTAGACGTTGCCGCTCCCCGAAGAGATGGTCGCGAGCAGGCCCGTTCCGTCGCCGAAGAGCATCCGGCCGAAGTTGTACGAAGAGCTCTTGATGAGGCCGTCCATCTCGTCGTTGAGCAGGTTGACGAAGGCGCCCTCGGCGTTTTCGGAAGCACGCACGGCCTTGTCCGAGATCTCGATGACGCCATAGAGGTTCTTGAGCGGTGCGACGAATTGGGCATAGCGATTGCCGCCCGCACCGGGAAGATTGCCCGTCTCGCTTCCCGCGCCCACGCCGCCGTTCACGCCGAAGCGCACGGCCTTCCGTACATCTTTGCCCCAGACGTCGGAAGTGGTCTTTTTGATCTGCGCGAGCAGAGGGTTGGCGGATTTGTCAAGCTGGTCGGCAACTGCGCTCAGATAGTAGGATTTGAGCACGCTGTCGGCGGTTTCGGTTGTAATCATAAATCATTCTCCTTGCATCGTTAATTTCGTCTCAAATAGCCGAGGGCGAGCTGTCCCGCCTCGGCGATGGTGGCGGGTCTCGTCTTGGGTGCGACGACGCCCGCTCCCCCCGTTCCCATGAGGGGCGCACCCCGGAGCGACTGCAGGTAGTCGCCGAAGAGCTTGAGACGGAGCCCCTCGTCCTGCGTGACCGTGCGGAGAAGCTCCTCCTGCCCGCACGCGGCGTGCGGCTCCCCGTCCCCTTCCGGAGCCGGGGCGAGCTTCTCTTCGAGCGCTTTGAGCCGTTGACTGCGGCGGGTGAATTCGGATTCGAGCTCCCCATACGCACGCACGAGGGCATCCACACTCTTGAACTTGCCCGCGAGCATGCCTTCTTCGGACATGGTACCCTCGTCGGAGCTCATGCTTCTGTTTTCCTCTTCCACGTTTTAACCTCCTTTGCGGCGATGGCTTTCAAGGTGGCGCAGGATCCTCGCCTTCGTTTCCGCATCTTGTTCCCCGCCCGAGAGCAGGGCGCGGAGGTGCTCGGCCCGGTGCAGCGCGTGATCGTCGTACACATCGGCCTCCACATCTCCCTGCGCCAGTGCGACGTTCTCCCGCTCCGCCTTCCGGATGTGCAGATAGGAGATGTCGCGCGCGTTTTCGAGAGAGCCGTACCCGAGCGCGTCGAGCACCCTCGTACGGGCCCCCTCCGAGAGTTTGCCCTCCCCGTCTTTGAGAAGCCCGAGGCTGAGGAGGTTCAGAATGTCCTCCTTGACTTGTTCGGGCGTGCGGTCGTAACCCGTCTCGAATTCGACGTCGTCGGCCGAGATGTCGCTGGCGTCGAAGTAGAAGAGCTCGGTATCCCCGCTTGCTCCCGTCATGCGGAGGAGGCGTTTGGTGTGCGCGAACTGCTTATAAAGGTGCAGAATCTGTTTGCCCGCTTCCTTTACGGCACGCTCTACGCTCTCCACCGTCATGTGCATGCGGTTGGTGTCCTGATCGAGGAGCAGCTGGAGTCCCACGGCGCTCATGACATGAGTGGGATTGGCGGAATTGCGCGAGATCTCGCTCATGCCCGAGAAGAGGATGAATTCGTTCGCGATCCGCTCTTCCTCTTCGGCGAACTCGGCGGGGAGCTTTCCGCAATCGAGAAAGCTCGGCGGATTGGAGCCCTGCCGGTAGACGAGGACTTTGCCCGGATACAGGCCCTCGTCCGCCAGTTCCTCCGCGTCCACCGCGCCGTCCTCCACCGCGATGACGCCCGCCGACAGCCGGTTCAGAAACTCGTGCTTGCGGTTTCTGACTGCGTTGTACGCGCGCTGCAGGGGGATCATGCGGTCGACGACGGACGTCCCGAAGAACGCCCCCGCGAGCTCGATGCACGTCTGCCGGATAAAGGGCAGGACACGTTCGCCGCGGTCGCCGTTTTTGTAGGGCAGGGGCCCCTCATAGAGGAGCTTGTCCGCCGCTACGATCTCCAACCGGCCCTCGGGGTACGCCCCCGTGGGACGGGTATACCGTTCGATGAGGATCTCTCTTCCCTCTTCGGCATGCCGGCCGTCGCCGTCGAAGGCGCGCTTCCAGCCGCTCGCAGAGGAATAGGGCGCGAGAGGGAATTCGTCGATCGTGCGCCCCGCAAGTTCGACGCCGAAGCGCTCATAGATGTCCGAAACGGGCACGGCTTTGGCGTGAATGATACTCTTGACCTCGGACATGGTACTCGCGGAGAGGCTGTCCGGGTAAATTTCGAAGGGAGAGAGCGCCGCCACGTTGACGTCTCCCTCGTGGAGCGCGTGCCCCGTCTCGTCGGTGCCGATCACCTTGCCCTCGGCAAAGTTCCACACGACCTTGTAAAAGCTCGTGCCACAGACCTCCGACCAGAGCGTCGCCTCGGAGATGACGCGTCCGAGGTCGATGCGGTTTTTGACCGACTTTAAGATGCTCGACGCGATGCGGGCGACGTGCATGTCCGCTTCCGTGTCCGAGAAGGCACGGACTTCGAGGGTGGGCCGCACCTTTGCGAGGCGGGCGAGACGGGTATCGATCGTGGGCGCGATGTGATTGAATGTGCGCCGCGATTCCCACAGAAAGCGTGCGCTCTCCTCCTCAAGCTCCCCCTCGGGCGAGACGTCGCAGTACTGGTTGCCGCTCACGAAGTTCATGTTGAGCTCCCAGCCCCGTTCGAGCTGCCGCCGCATCTCCCTGCGCCGCGCAAAGTCGGCATGGATGTCCCCGACGAGGGCAGCCTTCCGCGCTTCCTCCCGTCTTGCTTCCCATTCTTGTTCGTTCATGGTTCCTCCTTTTCAATGCTTTTGTTTTCGCTTTGGGTAAGTTCCGCAAACCTTCGGAGCAGACGCACTCTCTCCGCTTCGAGCTCCTCGTCCGAAAGACGGGCAAGGTCGGCTCCATCCTCCATCAGAAGTTTTGCCGCCTTCAGGTCGGGCGGAACGTCCTTTTTGGTCTCCTTGCGCTTGACGAGGCGCAGCTCGCCGTCCTTGGCGTCATACTCCTCGGTGACCTCCTCGAGGGAGTACCCAAGCGCAACTTTTAAGATGGCTTCCTTGATTTTATCGCACCCCATGTCCTCAAAACCCCCTTCGGCGCAGTCTGCGGATGCGCCTCGATTTATCGCGCTCGATGGCCGATCTGCCGCCCGAAGGACGGGCATTCTGCACCCCGCGCATCAAATAATAACGGATGGCGTCAAGCCCGTGGTCGTTTTCCTTGACGGGCCGTTCGCCGCTTCCCCAGAAGTATCCCTTGAACTCGCGGATGAGGTTGGGACAGCTCGAAAAGATGTAGAGGTCGGGCATGCCGTTGCCGCGCCGCAGATAGCGCTTGACCTCCGCGATGCCGGCAAACACGTCCTTGTTGACGCGCGGATCGGCGAGGATGCCGCACTCGTAAAAGAGTTCGGTGACGCTCCTGCGGCCGTTTAAGGTCTTTGCCTCGGCGGCGCGGTCGATGATGGCTTTGAGACGCCCCCTTTCGTCCCGCTTCCAACCGAGGGAATCGGAGATGCGGGAGATGGCTTCGGCGTGCTCGTCCACCCCCATGCCCGCGGCATAGTGCTCCGCAACGACGTAGACGTTGCCGTCGTAATCGGCCGCGCACCAGAGCGCGGCGAGCGGATTTTTGAGCCCCGGGTCGATGGAGATGACGTCCTGCCACTCGGGCGGGACGGAGAAGGGCTCGATGACGTGCACGCTCTCGTCGAACTCGGGGTAGACCAATCCTTCGCGGGTGCAGAACTTGCCGTAGCGGCGCGATTGGAGGGTCGTCTCGTCCATGGTGCGCGTCAGCTGTTCGATCTCGGCGGGCGAAAGGAAGGGGTTGTCCCCCCATTCCATGAACTCGTACCACACTTCGGGGTCGCTTCTCCGGTTGAGGTAGATGTCCTCATAGAGAAAGGTGAGGCCCTTTAAGGGCGTCATGGTCCCGAAGATGTCCCCCGCACGGTCAAAGACGCGCATGCGGCATTCCTCATAGATGTCCTCGGGCGGCTCCTCGTCGAACCACACGAAGTCGAGCGAGCTCCCTTGAAAGCGCTCGCGCCCCATCTCGCAGCTCTTAAAGCCGATGACCGACGTGCCGCCGAATACGTTTTTGACGTAAATCTGATCGACGATCCCGGACATGGGTGCGTCCTTTCTGCCGCTGACCATCACAATGTCCTCGATGAAGTCGGGTCGGAGATAGAAGAGGATCTTGCGCTGCGCCACGTCGCGCTGCACCTGAAGGGTGGGAGACACGACCCAGCCGAACACGTCCTTCCGGTTGGGGCGGTAAGGGTGGATGCCCCGCGCCATCCACACGGTCTCCACGGCGCCGCACTCGGTTTTCCCCGAACGGTTCCCGCCGAAGACCCAGCGGTTGCGCTTTTGGCAGCGGTGGAAAGCGAGCTGCTTTTCGTGCCGCCGTTCCCCCGCATTGTAACGGGCAAGGTTGTCCTCCCGCTTCCGCCGTGCCTGCTCCTGCTCGATGGCCCTGATTTTTTGCAAGATTTCGTCCATTTCGACCCTTTTTTCTCTCCTGCGCGCTCTTTTTTGTGATAGAATGGACCGCATGAAGTATTTCCGGATCCTGATCGCGGTCCTCATGTCTGTCCTCTTTGTGCCTGCGCGCGCTCCCGTGCACGCCCGTGCGGAGAGCTACACCTATGCCGTCGCGCCCGATACCAACGTCTGGTTTTATACGTCCGAAGAGGAGAACTCCAAGCTCTTTCTTCTGCCCGAGACCTACTATGTGCGCGTCCTGATGCAGGGCGACGTCTACTCCGCCGTCGAATACCTTGTCAACGATCCGCCCTACAAAAAGGTCATGGGCTATTGCCGTACCGCGTCGCTCGTCTTTGTCGACTTCATCCCCGTGCGGCCCTATCTTAAAGAGCTCGTCACCGTCTCCTACCGTCTGCCGGGCAGCGAGGGAAGTCTCGGCGGCGAATTTTCGAGCATCGAAAAGACCTTTGTCTACTACGGCAGCCGTTACGACGCGGGCATGCTCTACTTTTACGTCCTCTCGGGGGAGGAATTCGGCTACATCCCCGCCGAAGAACCGCTCTCCTTTGAGAAGAACGACGACTGGGTGGTCTCCGAAACCCCGCCCGAGCCCTCCAATCCCCCGACGGACTCCTTTTCCCCCGCGCATATCGCGGCGCTCTGTGTGGCCGCGGCCGCCTCCGTCGTCATCATCGTGCTCGCCGTGCGCGGCAAGCGCCGCACCGAACAGGAACGCGATCCGTAGGCCGTCCGGTTCATGCGATAGAGCCCCCGCTTTTTGAGCGTATGCCGGAGCCGAAGAAAGGGCCCGAACCGTGCAAAGGCCGCCCAGAATCCCTCTTCCGTCCACCCCGTCTCCCGAAAATAGCGGCGGATGCGCTCGAGCGTCTCCTGCTGATGGCGGAAATAACTGCGCGTGAGGGACGGGGCCTCCCCCTGCTCCCTGCGAAAATATTTGTACGCGACGAGCTTGCGCTCCTCTCTCCCGAGCCGCAGAAGCACCGCCGCGGCGTCCTCCCGGAGTTCTCTCAGCCGATGGGCGAGGAAGATCTCCTCGGCGACCTCTTCTGCCTGCCGTTCGGGGGACTCGGGACGGCGGAACGAGAGCAGAGCCTTGTTGGTTGCCGCCGTCTCCGCCGCCTCCGCATATGCCTCGAGCCACGGGAAAGAATATAGTATGATCCGAACTGTCTGTTTGCGCATAGACCTCTCCCAAAATTCCCAAACGAAATACGAACGTTTGTTTGTATTTTTATTATAGCATGGAATCCTGACAGACGTATGCTTATATGCCATACTTTTTTTGAAAAATTTTTTTGAGGAAAAAGGATTGCCTTTCTCGCGCGCGCGTGTTATAATGATTCTGTATGAAGAGGATCATGGGTAAAATTTTGCTGTGCGGAGGGCTTGCGGCTCTCATTGCGTTCGCGACTCTTTTCGGGGAGCCGCTCTTTGCGCGTGCGGAGAACCTCTCGGCGGAGACGGCTTCGCTCGCCCTTCCGGGGAGCTATGAACAGTATCTGAATCTTACCGACCCTGTTGACATTGCCCTCTCGGAGAAGTACATCGCCATCGCGGACGGAAATATCCTTTGGATCTATGACTGTGAGACGAACTCCTACTCCAAGACGACGCTCGATGGAAACGGGGAATCGCGCACCATCTCCAAGATCGGTTTTGCGGAGAACCGTCTCTTCGTTGCCGACACGGGTGTAAGCAACTACTTCTATGAGTACAATTTCGTCCAAAAATCTTTCAAAAAGCTCTCAATGAACTGCTCGACCTTCCTCATCGACGGAAACAGCCTGTACACGGCGACCGTCAGCAACGGAGGGACACACATCGGCAAATACGTAATCACCTCTCTCATTCAGGATAAACCGGCTGCGGTCGAACTCGGAACCATCAGCGAAGCCGAGACCCCGTCTTTGGCTGTGCTCGGAGATAAGCTCCTCTGTATATTCGACGATCAGGTCTATTCCCCCGACAGCACGGGGAAGTTCAGCGACACTTCCACCTATTACCTCTCCTCCGATCCGTCCCATGCCTCCAATGTCAAGGGCGTGTGCGCTTATGACGGCGCACTCTACTATACCGCACAGGACGGGCTCTACCGTTCGGACAGTACGACAGAAGAGGCCGTGGAAGGCGTCAAGCTGTTCGACGCAGCGGGGCTCAGTGCGCTGACGGCCTATGACGGCATGCTGTACGCCGTGAAGGGAAATTCCGTCGTCGGGATCGAAATCGGGGACACGGGCGTAGCGCTTACGGGCTACGAGATCGCCGCGGCATCCGATTCCGTCAACCGCCTCTCGGGGGCCGTGGACACGGCGCGGGCGGGCGACTTGCTCGTCACGGCCGACGCAGGGAATCACCGCGTGAGCATCGCCGTGCTCGGTTACACCGAAGAAGGCCGTATCACGATTAACACCTGCTCTGTATTTCCATGCGTTGATGACAACGACAGCCCCTATACTCCCACCCACATTGCAACCGACGGCAACATCATTGCGGTTTCATCGGCCGACTCGTACATTTACCTCTATCACTATGGTGATGAAAGCTTTTACGAACAGTACAATCTCTCGGAGCACCAAGCAACGGATCTCGCTTGCATGGACGGCACTTGCTACTTCATAACCGAATCCGGTTACGGGAAAGCCGAGGAAAACTTCTCCGTATTCGAGCGCAAGGGAAATATACCAAAAGCACTTGCCGTTGATGCCTGCGGCTATCTGTATGTTGTAACCGCGGACGGAGACATACAGTGTTACACCGAAACCACTTTTATTGATCCGAATATCGAATGCGGAACGAAAATGGATTTTACCATTCCCGGATGCGTTTCCTCTTTCCAAGCCGACTGCGAAGGAAATCTCTACTATTTGCACGGTGCAACACTTTGGAGAAACGATGTGGAATTTGCTCGGATCGAAAACAGCTCTTTCGTCTATGGCGACACGAACGACCCCATTGCCTTTGCATTGAGCTTTGAGGATAGCGAAGTCTTTTTCCTCTATGAGAATTATATTGTGGTAACAACCCCCGACGCACTGGACATTCCTACACAAAACGAGACCTACCCGTATTAAAGGAACCGGACATGAACTCTGTACAAATGAAATTCAAAAAAACTTTGGCATGGATTCTTTTTGTAATCTGTTTTGCTTGTACAAGCGCAGGTGCGTCTATAAACGTACCCGCAAATGCACGGGCCCTGACCGGGGAGACAGAAGCGGTCCTTTCTTTACCTTCTTCGTATGAACAATATCTGAATCTTACTAACCCTGTTGACATCGCTTTATCAAAGCAATACATCGCGATTGCGGATAAAAATACGCTCTATCTCTATGACCGCGAAACCGACGGGTACACCAAATCGGACGTTCCCAATGCAGGGGAGAACAGCACCATCTCCAAGATCGGCTTCGCGGACGAGAGGCTCTTTATCTCCGTCCGCGCGGCGAGCAACTCATTTTATGAGTATAACTTCGTCAATAAAGAATTCAAAAGTCTCTCGATGAACTGTTCGACCTTCTTCATCGACGGAAGCACCCTGTATACCGCCAACGTCGGCGGTTCTATGACCACGATCGCTTCCTATTCCATTGCGAATTTGCAGCTCGAAAGCTCCTCCCACGACCTCGGAACGATCAATCAACACTCGACTCCCAGCATGGCGATCCTCGGAAACCAACTCTACTGTACATTCAACAATTATGTTTATAGTATTGATCCTGCAAATGGGAGCTTTAACAGTGCCGAGCCTTTTTACCTGTCGTCTGTTCCGTCGGATACGATAAACGTTCAGAGCACCTGTGTCTATGAAAATGCCCTGTACTACACCGCTTCGGGCGGACTATACCGCGCCGATTTCCCGTCCGACAAGACGTCGGGACAGGCCGTCCTCCTGTTGGCGGGAGATGACTTCGGTGCGCTGACGGCCTATGACGGCATGCTGTACGCCGTGAAGGGAAATTCCGTCGTCGGGATCGAAATCGGGGACACGGGCGCAACGCTTACGGGCTACGAGATCGCCGCGGCATCCGATTCCGTCAACCGCCTCTCGGGAGCCGTGGACACGGCGCGGGCGGGGAACCTGCTCGTCACGGCCGACGCAGGGAATCACCGCGTGAGCGTCATGGACATGCGGACGGGGCAGTTCTCCGTACTTCGGCCGGGTGCGGGGGAAGGCGTGTTCACGCCCGACCTCGTTGCGACCGACGGAGACCTCATCGCCGTCGCCGCGGGAGGGACCGTCTACACCTGCCGATGGGGCGAGGAGACGCTCACGCGCGCCTATACGGCTCCGAGCAAGGTGCAGGGCCTCGCATGCGTGTACGGGAGCGTCTATTATGTCACGAGCAACGCCGTATTCGGCAAGCTCGGCACGGCGGAGACCGTCGTACAGGAGCAATACGGGCTGCCCACGGCCATGGCTTCCGACCTCTACGGCGACCTGTTCGTCGCCTACGGGACGGACGTCTACCGCTTTACCGAACGCAACTTCCTGACCGACGGAAGCGGCGAACGGCTGTCCTATTCGCTGCCCGAAAACGCAACGTGTCTCCGCGCCGACTTCGACGGCAATCTCTACTGTCTCGCGGACGGATGCCTCTTCGAAAACGGGGAATTTCTGTTCGGCGGAAAGCCTGCCGCACCCTTTGTCTATGGGGGAGATGCGGACATGCCCCTCTCGTTTGCGCTCGGGTTCGAAGATGACGTCATCTATCTCCTCTTCGGGAATTATCTCGTAAAGACCGTCCGCGGCTATGCGGCGATCCCCACGCTCGACACCATTCCTTCAGGCGGCGTGCGCGAGCAGGTCTTTGCGGTCCACGAGGCGGAGCGCCTTTTCATCGACATTCCCGCGGGCTCCATCGGCGTGAAGATCGACCTTGCCGCCCTCAAGGAGGACCCCGCCTGCTTCCCCTATCTCTCCTATTCCCGCACCGCGGCGGATGCGCGCGGCGTACTGCTTGCCGAGAAAGACGACTACGCGCTCGTCCTTCTCTATGAAGAGGACGGCAATTCCCGCGCCTATACCGCGGCCCTGTTCCGCATGCCGGAGGAGCTCTCTCCTGTGCCCAAATCGGAGTATTGGGAGGTCTCGGCTTCGGACATGTACCTGTCGAACGACGTCTCTGCCTATGATTTTCCCTGTCTGGAAACGACGCTTGCGGAGACACGGCTTGCGCGCGGTACGCTTGTCAAAGTCCTCGGCACGGTGCACGCGGCCGAGCGCGACTACGCGTTGATCGAATACCGGACGGACGCCCGCACGACGGCGCGCGGCTACGTCCCGCTCACCTATCTCACGCCCGTGAAGCCCATGCCCGAGGAGGGCGTGCGCTACGAGCCCGCATGGCTCAAGGCAAGCAAGGACGGCGTGACGTTCACGGCCGAGGACGGACAGACGATCGTCGTGACCGAACGCACGCGCGCCGAGTTCCTTGAAAACGACGACGGCACCTTTACAGCCCGCATCTATCGGGAAGGAAAGGAGTTCCGCGCAACCGTGACCGATCCTATGATCGACCGCGGCGAATCGGACGCCCTGCGCATCAGTCTCATCGTCATTTTGACCGTCATCGCCGCCCTGATCGTGGGAGCGTACTTCTATCTTGCCCCCCGCCGCGGGGAAGACAGGGAGCTCTGATCCGAAGAAGGGAAACCGCATCCGCAAATGCAAAAAGGAGAGGCCGATTGCCTCTCCTTTTTTACGGCCCCTACAAGGGAGCAGCAAGGGCCCTTGCGGCGGTCCTTGCCGCCCAAGGTGGGTGTCACCAAAGGTGACGGAAGGGGTGTTGCCTGATCAGAACGCCACCCCCTCAGTCTCGGCTATGCCTCGACAGCTCCCCCTCGAGGAACAGCCGAGGGGTGTTGATATGTCGGTCAACCCAAAAAAGTCGGGAGCGTTGCTCCCGACTTCACCGTAAACTTTACCATTTTTTTACATCGATCGGCTGATCTTCTCGCGCAGTGCAACAATGCTTTCCTTCATGTCGTACAGTCTGCCGAGTTCGGTCGAATCATAATAACTGCGAAGTTCATCGCTCAGATCGTCGGCTGCGGCGATCAGCTGCGGCTTGGAATAGAGACTGTATCCCTCGAGCCGCGAGCAGAGATCCAGCTCGTGTTTTTTCACAAGGAAGTACTCGAACGAGAGCGCATTGGTAAACACGCCGCGGAATGCGTTGACCCTGCACCATTCCCGTCTTGTCACGATGGATTGCATCGAATATTTATGGATCAGGCCGAGGTAGTCCCTTTTGCCCGTGGCGATGTACAGCGTCTCGTAGGTCCTTGTCAGATCATACTCGGCATATCCCCGCCAAAGATTCTCCGACGTCCCGCCATAGCATTCGGCAGTCTCAAGCATTTTGCCGTAAAACACGATCGCCTTGTTGACCATGCGCACCGCTTCTTCGTCGAAGATGTTGCGGAAATTCACCGTCTTCATATAGGCAAGTCCCGCGTATTCGTATGCCATGACGCGCAGGAGCCAATTGACTTTCAGCGATCCGCTCTCCACTCTGTCGATAAAGTTCTCCAATTTTTGCGCGATGCTTAAAAACTCGAACTCATACTCTTTGGCGGCCCTCGGGTCGGAGGACGGATCGTTCATGCAGCGGATCACGTCCTTGCGCAGTTTCAATTCGGAATAGGAGATGAGCGTATCGACGAAATTGCATACCCGCGTCAGAAACCCGTTGTCGGCATAGGCGAAGTCTTCCTCGGAAAACTTGACAAGCTGTTTCAAGGCGCCCAAAAACGAGAAGAACTGCTCATTGTTGTTAAAGTCCGGGAAGAATTTGAGGCGTTCGAGGATATACATGATCCGTTCGGAAGCAAACGTGAACGAGCGCGCCCCCTCTTCCCAACTCGTAAGGATGCTCGCAAGTTGGATGTCCGCCTTCTTTTCATAGATCTCCTCGGGAATATCGGAGAGCAGGTTTTCGTAATCGAAGATATACTTGTCGCTTGTAAGGATATCCCGATAGGTCTTGAGCTTGAGGAGGTCAACGATCTCCCGGACTACGTCGTCGATGACTTCGTCGACGGTCTCTCTGTCGAAATGATTGGCGTTGATCCAGCCCTTCAGGTCGGACGGGAAGTCATCCGGCAGAGGATATTTCTCGGTCAGGAAGATACATCGGTCGGTATTGTCCACCGCCATGAGCGCCATCCCGATCTCGATCAGAACATTTTGCCTTACGCGCGTCTCTTGCACATCGTCAAAGGTAAGAATGATGATGCTGATATCCGAAGAGGAAATTGCGTTCTTGATTTGGGAAAAGATCGAAGCGCCGCTGAGCACGCGCTTTGCCACAATGGAGGAAACAATGGGATTGAATTCCTCGGTATGCAGCGCGTTGATCCTTTCGTTGAGTTTTGTTGCGACTTCGCGTCCGGAGCCGCCGTATATAATTGAAATTTTTTTGTAGCGCTCGATCATGGTTCCACCATTCGTAAAATTTGCCGCAACCCCTCGCGGATCGTATCGAAGTGATAGGTCGTATATCCGGCGGCAAGGGGCCCGATCCCGATCGAATACTTGCAGAACTTTATCATCGGCAGATCGTTCATCCCGTCGCCCACGGCGACGCATTCCGACGGAAGGATCCCGAAATGCTTGCAAACAGCCTCCAAACTGACAAATTTGTCGATGCCCTTGGGCACAACGTCAAACGAGTCGACATGCTCGTATACGGTAACCGATGCAGGCGGGGCGGAAAAATACTGCCGCAAGCACCGCCTCGTCTCTTCATCCTTGAAAAAGAATGTGAGCACGACCTCGTTCGGTTGCAGCCAGAACCGTCCCGCATACCGGGACGTGACGTCCGCAAGGATGTCTGCCCGTTGGTCCGTGTAGGAAGCAGGGATCGGCAACCGGAGGGTCTCGGGAGGAAGGGACGACCCGATCGCGATGCAACATCCGTTCTCGCCGATAAAGACGGGATCTTTGAGCCCGACCTGCCGGAACATCCCCATCTGATAATAGATACTCTTGCCCGATGACAGGACGATCCTGACGCCCCTTGCCTCGATCTCTTTCAGCAAAAGAACGTCTTGGTCCAGAATGGGACGCCCCACTTCCGCAAGGGTGCCATCGATATCAAACGCCGCCAATTTTATCATAACTGCCACATTGGAAAAGAATCGGAGAATTTACGGCATGGTCCGACCGGCCGCCGGACCGTTTCTGCACGAAATTCCCATGGAAGCCGCCCGAACGGGCGGCTTCCTTCTGTCAACACAAATTTCTCACTTGGTCCCGAACAGACGGTCTCCGGCGTCGCCGAGCCCGGGCAGGATGTACCCGTGCTCATTGAGGCAGCGGTCGAGCGTGGAGACGTACACGGGGACGTCGGGATGGGCTTCCGACACCGCCTTGATGCCCTCCGGCGCGGCGATGATGGCCATGAACTTGATCTTCTTCACGCCCCGCTTTTTGAGGGCGGCAAGGGCGTCGCAGGCCGAACCTCCCGTCGCAAGCATGGGATCGACCAGAAAGACCGTCTTGTTCTCGATGCCGTCGGGGAGCTTGCAATAGTACTCCTGCGGCTCGAGCGTCTCCTCGTCGCGGTACATGCCGATGTGCCCGACCCGTGCCGTGGGGAACACCCTGTGCACACCGTTGACCATGCCGAGACCGGCACGCAGGATGGGCACGATGGCGATGCTCTCCTCGGGAACGCGCAGCTGCATCGTCGTCTCGAGGGGGGTCTCCACTTCGACGGGCTCGAGCTGCACGTCGCGCATGCTCTCGTACGTCATGATGGTCGTGATCTCCTCGATGAGTTCGCGGAATTCCTTCATCCCCGTGTTCTTGTCGCGGAGAATGGACACCTTGTGCTTGATGAGCGGGTGATCGAATACAAAGACGTTGGGATAGACGTTCATGTCATTCCTCCTTGGGGGCCTCTTCGGGTGCGGGCTCCCCTTCCGCCGCTTCGGAAGGCTCTCGGGACGCCTCTTCTTCACTTGCGGCGACTTCTTCTATGGTCTCTGCCTCGGCGGCTTCTGCAGCTGCCCCTTCGGACATGGGTGCCTCGGTTTCCGCCGTGCCCTTCTTCTTGACATTGACAAGCAGGTTGACGAGGATGCCGAGGATGAGCGCACAGGCGATGGAAGTGATGGTGACCTGACCGAAGCTGACGGCCAGTCCGCCGACGCCCGCGACGAGGATGACGGAGACGACAAAGAGGTTACGGTTGTCCTCGAGGTCGACCTTCTGGATCATCTTGAGACCGGAGACGGCGATGAAGCCGTAGAGCGCGATGCACACGCCGCCCATCACGCAGCGCGGAATGGTGGCGAGGAACAGGACGAAGGGAGCGATGAAGGAAGCGACGATGGCCATGAGCGCGGTGACGAAGATGGTCGCGACGGATGCATTGCCCGAGATGGCGACGCAGCCGACCGATTCGCCGTACGTCGTGTTGGGGCAGCCGCCGAAGAGCGCACCCGCCATGGAGCCGACGCCGTCGCCGAGGAGCGTCCTCGACAGACCGGGATCCTTCAGAAGGTCGGTCTCGATGATGGAGGAGATGTTCTTGTGGTCGGCGAGGTGTTCGGCAAAGACGACGAACGCGACGGGAATATAGGCGACCGCGATGGTGCCGATATACGCGCCGATGTTGGCGTCGCCGTAGTCGCCGTTAAAGGCATGCAGGAAGGAGAAATCGGGGTACCATGCCGAGGGTTCGGCAAGATTTCCGAACAGTTCGAAGTTGATGACCTTGAGCGCGTCGATGTTGGCGGCATAGCCGATGCCCGTAAAGATCGCGGCAAGGATGTAGCCCGCGAGGATGCCGATGATGAAGGGGATCATCTTGAGCATCTTTTTGCCGTAGACGGAGCAGGCGACGGTCACGCCGAGGGTGACGAGTCCGCAAAGAAGAGCGATGTAGGGCGAGCAGAGCATGACGTTTTCCGCATTCGTCACGCTTCCCGCCATGAGGTCGCCGACGGCGTTCCCCGCGAGGGAGAGCCCGATGATGGCGACGGTGGGCCCGATGATGACGGCGGGCATGAGCTTATCGATCCACTTGGTGCCCGCAAACTTGACGACGACGGCGATGACGACATACACGAGTCCCGCAAAGACGGCGCCGAGGATGAGGCCGAGATAGCCGAGCGACGCGGTCGCAGCGCCCGCAAAGGCCGCCGCCATGGAGCCGAGGAACGCGAAGGAAGAACCGAGGAACACGGGGCTCTTGAATTTGGTGAACAGCAGATACACGAGCGTGCCGACGCCCGCACCGAAGAGCGCCGCAGACTGCGACATGCCGTGCCCTACGACCGCGGGGACCGCAATGGTCGCGGCGAGGATGGCGAGGAGCTGCTGAAGCGCGAACAGCACGAGCCGGAGAGGCTGGGGTCTGTCTTTGACCCCGTAGATCATCTTCATGGTTTTTTCCTACCTTTGTATTATTTACGGCAAGGCCGCAGATTCCCGTTCCAACCTTTATTATCATACCATACTTGTACCGGAATTGCAAGGGCGGGGACGAAATTCCTTAAAATTTTTTCACGGAGACGGACAGAAACGCGGGCGCACGCGCCCGCGTCTCTTTTTAGGGGAGGAGGATCTCAGGCCTTTTTGCGTTCGGCCTGCGAAAGGAAGATGACATTGATGATGCTGAGGACGATGCAGACGGCAACGAGGACCACGAAGGGCCAGAAGCCGTCGATGAAGCCGCGGTTCTCATATCCGCCGAAGGCGTCCTGGATCATCAGCCACGAGCCCTTGAGGAAATACAGGAGCCCGAGGAAGCTGCCCGCGCCGAGCGCCGCGCTCGTCCATTCGCCGAGGGGACGGGAAAAGATCCCGACGACTGCGAGGACCACTCCCGCGCCGAGACCGGCGCCGAGCGTGATCATGGTGTTCCGGTCATAGTACTGCGACCAGAAGAAGAACCTGTTGTAGATCACCATGAGCACCGCCATGAGGACGGCAACGACGATGGAGACCCAGAAGCCCGCTTTACGGGTCGAGAAGAAGTTTTTCATTTATTTCCCCTCCTTTTGCGCCTTGGAGCGCCGATAGATGACGAAGCCGAGGAACACGAGGCTGCCCGCAAAGAGCACGCCGACCGTCCAGTCGATGGCCGCGACCCAATATTCCCATGCGGGCGTCACGGAGATGATCTCGGTGCCCGCGCTGTAACCGTTCATGGCAAGGGAATGCAGCACGGTATAGGCGATGTGCTTGGCGCTCTCGCGCATCTTCCATGCAAATTCGCCGTAGCCCGTATCCTGTCCCTCGACGGGTTTGAAGGGCGCGAAGTTGTGCTGCGCCTTGTCCATGTTGTCGTCGTCGGAGAGGCTGGTCCCGGCCATGATCTGCGCGATCTTGCTGTTGTAGGAACCGCTCATGACGTCCGTCGTGGAGATGCCCTTAAAGCCCGTTTCGCCGTACAGCCAGCCCGAGATGAGCGCTTCGTTTGAAGGGCAAGGGACCGCGCCGAGACGGCCCATGCCGCACATGGTGCCGCCCGCACCGCCCACGGTGAAGGGATAGGAGAACTGACGGAGATAGATCTCGCGCGCCGCCTGCTCGGTGATCCACACGCAGGCCGACCGTCTGTAGTTTTCCATATCGTTGAAGGCAAAGTGCTTGATGACGGCAAACATTCCGCTCGACTGCATGCCGCGGACGAGGTAAGCGCCCATCATGCCCGCGCCGTAGGGATCGGCGCCGAAGTACTCATAATTTCTGCCGCCGTAGGCCGTTCTGTACGTGTTGAAGCCGGGGCCGTAGAGACCGGCCATGCCCGTCCAGTTGCCCTCTTCGCCCCAGAGCCTGCCACACTCTTCGACGAGCTCTTCGTTGAGGGTGGCCGTCATGACGCAGTTGCCGGGCCAGAGTTCGGCGTCGCCCGCCTTGTCGGGATCGTCATAGGCTTCGGCAAGCGCCTTACCGGGCGTGCCGCCCTTGTTGGTGGCAGTCCACGACGCATTGGCCACGCCGTTGGATTCGTTATAGTTGAAGGAATACGGAAGTCCGATGCTCTCGGCCGCCTCGGTGTGACGGAAGCCGCAGGAGACGAGCTTGGCCGTTTCATCCCACGTCAGCTGGTCCATGAGCCAATCCCATCTCTCGTCGGTGATGGGGATGTCGTTGCCGTCCTCGTCCTTCAGAAGGTCGATGACGGTGAGGTTCTTGTTGAGGAGCACGGTACCGTTTTCGTCCTTGAGGGGATCGGTCTCGTAGTTGCGGCCGTAGGTCGGATACGGGGTATCCGTCTTCTTGATGCGGTCGGCGGAGGAGTTGACGAGCTCGTCCTCCCAGAGCTGCTCCGTTGCGGTGAGCTTTTCGTAGGTGGGATTTTCGATGCTGAAGAAGGTCGTCGTGCCCGTCCAGTTGTTTCTCGTCGTGTAGGTGACGTGGTTGGTCCCTCTGCCCGAATACTTGTTGATATCCGATTCGTCAAAGAGGTTGGTGATGGCAACGCCCGTCTGATCGGAATGGCTGTACGTACGGGTGTCGAGCGTGTCGACCTTGGTGCTCCATGCGAGCGACTTTTCGCCGTTGTAATCCATGCCGTCCGCCGTCGTCTTGCCCTTGGCGGCCAAGATGTTGTTGAGCGCGTCGTGTGCGTTGTTGCCGACGGCAAGGTAATACGTGCCGGGCGTGACGACGTATGTCTTGGCGCCGTTCGCGTCGTAGGCGGCGAACATCTCTCTGCCGCTGACGGGGATGGTGAGCGTTTCGGATTCGCCGGGCTTGAGTTCCCCGGTCTTGGCAAAGGCCACAAAGTCCACGGACGACTTCTCGATCTGGTTGTCGATGTCATACTTGCCGTACGCCTTCTGCGCATAGATCTGTACGGCTTTCTTGCCTGCGACCTTGCCGTCGTTGGTCACGGTGACGGTCAGGGTGTAGTCGTTGCTCTGCGGCACGCGGTCCACCTTGATCGGGGAGAAGGTGAACTCGGTGTAGGACAAACCGTAGCCATGGGTATAGGCAATGGTGTCGGCGTAGCTGAAATCGCCCGCATTCTGACGCTTGGTGACCACATCCTCGTACCGGGTCTCGGGATAGCGGTAGTCCACGTAGATGCCTTCTTTGTAGACGACATAGCTCGTGGTGTGCTCTTCCTTCTCCCTGCCGAAATCGGAGAGATTGGTGTAGTGCATCATCATGTCTTTGAAGCTGCCGCCCTCCACGCTGTTGTAGATGTTGGCGGTGGCGGGGTTGTCCCAGTTGTCGTAGTAGATCGTGAAGGGAAGCGATCCGCTGAAGTTGTAGGTCCCGTCGAGCAGCTTGGGGATCGCCTTGGTGCCCGACTCGCCGAGGCCGCCCGTCCAGACGACCGCGTCGATGTCGATCTTCTCACTGTTCATGAACTCCATCCCGGGCTGGTTGGAAGCGTCGATGAGGAAGATGATGCGCTTGACGGTTCCCGCCTTCTTGAGCTCGGTGAGCCCTTCGAGAACGGAGCGCTCCTTGGGCGTGAGCTTGAGCATGTCGGTGCTCGCATTCGCCTGATCGCTGCTCGCAAAGGTGCCCGGCCACATATCGACGCCCTCGCCGCCCTGACGGGTCCAGACGAAGATGGCGGCGTCGCTGTATTCGGCCACGGAGCTCTTTACGTCCTCGGTGTTGTTCGTGTAGATGTCCTCCCACGAAATGTCGCCGAGCTTATACTTGGTGGGATAGCTCTGACGGTTTCTGCGGTAGGGATTGTTGGCATCGCCGCCTGTGCCGCTCGGGTCGCCGTGCATCTCCCAATACTTGTTCCAGAGCGTCTCGTTGACTTCGAAGCCCTCGGCCTCGAATTCCGTGAGGAAGGGCTTGTCCTTTACATAGCCCGAAACGCCGTGCGAGCCCTGTCCCGCGAGATGGGGACGGATGGCGCCCGTCGAGAAGAAGCTCACCTTGCTGCCCTTTGCGAGGGGCAGTGCGGTCTTGGTCGTGCCGTCGTAGGAACCTTTCTTGTTGTAGAGAAGGGTCGCTCCCTCGGCTTCGATCTGCTCGCCCACACGGACGGTGTCCTTCTTGAGCTCGGCAAGCGTCTTGTGCGCATTCTTGTAGTACCAAGGATAGTTCGCTTTGTTGACGTCCTTGATGGGGTCGATCTCTTCGCCCGACGCGCTTTGGATAATATAGTTCTGTTGGCCGAGCGTGGCGCTGACCATGGACTTATTTCCGTTCGCGAGCCATGTTCCCCACAACACGGCGCCCAGAAGTATCGCCAAAAATACCGAGAGCGCCTTGCTGAGGATGAAAGTGATGTTTTTACTCATACTGTCCTCCTAACAATAATTTTTATTCCCGCGGAAGCGATGCGCCGCCTCCGTACGGTTCCGTGAGCTGTTTTAATGCGTTTCCCGCTCTCGGGAAACGCATTCAGGGGGCCCCCTGAACAATTCTTTTATGATTTTTTTGCCCGGACGGGCCGGGTCGGAATTTTCCTTTGATGCTATTCTATCACATTTCTCTCCGGATTTCCATTGCAAAAACAACTATTTTACATTGCAATTCTTACTTTTTCGGGATTACCTTCCCCAAAAGCGAAAAATCCCGTGTCCGGAGCGACAAAAAAAGAACTCCGCGGAGTTCTTCTTTCTTCACAGGATATCCTTCATCACGGGCTCGAGAAAGAGCGGCTCGATCTCTTCGTCTGCGGCAAAGGCCAACAGCCACATGAGCTTGCAGACGACGGCCTCGAGCGTCATGCTGCGCGCCTCGAGCACCCTGCCGAGCCCGCGGAGCTTTCTGCCCACTTCGTAACGGTCGAGCGCACTGCCCTCCCGCTCCACCTGCGTGGTGAACACCACCGTCTTGCCCATCTGCAAAAAGGCGGAGAGCCGTTCCTCCCAGCCGCCGTAAGCGGGGAGCCCGCCCATGCCGAAGGATTCGATGACGAGCGCCGAGCAGCGGGAATCGAGATAATCGAAGATATCCGACCGCAGCCCCGGGATGAGCTTTAAGACATAGACGTCGTCCGACAGCGCACGGTAGAACTTGGGCCCCGACGGCCGTTCCTCGTGAAGGTAGTAAAAGGGCTTCCCCTCCCGCATGACCGCCGTGTCGGGATAGTCGATGCTCGAGAAGGCATTATAGCTCCGCGTGCGCGTCTTTTTTGCGCGCGTGCCCAATATGACATTGCCGTCGAACACGATGTGCACGCCCGACGCTCCGTCGTCCGAACAGTACGAGAAGGCGTCGGCGAGATTGTTGCGGGCGTCGGTATCCCGGAGGTAGACCGACCGCTGCGAGCCCGTGAGCACGATGGGCTTGGGGCTGTCCTGCACGAGGTAAGAGAGCGCGGCCGCCGTATACGCCATGGTATCCGTTCCGTGCGTGATGACAAAGCCGTCGTAGGCGGCATAGTTCTCCTCGATGATGCGGGCAATCTCGAGCCAATGGGCGGGCGTGACGTTGGTGCTGTCGAGGTTGAAGGGCTGCACGGCCCCGACGGACGCGACCTCCGCGATCTCGGGAACGTAGGAGAGCAGCTCCTCGGGCGAAATGGAGGGTTTAAGTCCGGACATGGTAGGCTTGGACGCGATGGTCCCGCCCGTTGCGATGAGAAGGATCTGCTTCATATCGACCCCCGTTCGGCCCGGCTTAGGCCCCGTACGTCCTGCGGTACGCTTCGATGGCGCCGAGGTACTCCCGTCCCTTGATGACGCCATCCTTCAGAGCTTCGACGATGTCCGAGAGCGTCACGATGGAATACACCTTGATACCGTATTCCGCCTCGGCCTCGGCAACGGCCGAAAGCGCACCAGTGCCGCGTTCCTCACGGTCCACCGAGATGAGCATCCCCTCGACCCGGACGTCCGCCTCCGCACGGAGCTTGGGAAGGATCTCACGGAGCGCCTTGCCCGAGGTCATCACGTCCTCGACGATGCACACCTTGTCCCCCGCTTTGAGGGGATCTCCCACGAACATGCCCCCCTCGCCGTGGTCCTTGGTCTCCTTGCGGTCGAAGCAGAAGCCCACGTCTTTTCCGTATTTCTCATGGAGGGCGATCGCGGTCGATACGGCGAGCGGAATGCCCTTGTAGGCGGGGCCGACGAGCGTCTGCGCGTCGATGCCGTGCTCCGTAAAGCAGGCGGCATAGTATTCCCCGAGCCGCGCGATCTCGCTGCCCGTGCGATACTTGCCCGTGTTGACGAAGTAGGGTGCCTTTCTTCCGCTCTTCAGGGTGAAATCCCCGAAGAGGAGCACGCCGCTCTCCGCCATGAACCGAATGAATTGTTTCTTATATTCCTGCATACAGGTCTCCTTTTTCATCGCGGAACGGCTGTCCGTCCGCAGGATTCCGATCAAAATTCCGCGCCCCCGAAGGCGGCTTCCCGAGTCCTCATGATACGGCGCCGACGAGCTCGGACACGCGCGATACGCCGTGCGAAGCGCACCAACGGGAGAGCCCGTCGATGATCTTGGGGCAGGCGAACGGATCGGTGAAGTTATGCGTCCCGACTTGCACGGCGGAAGCGCCCGCCATGAGAAACTCCACGGCGTCCTCGGCCGAAGTGATGCCTCCCATCCCGAAGATGGGAACGGAGACGGCGTGATACACCTCGTAGACCATGCGCACGGCGACGGGCCGCACGCCCGCACCCGACACGCCGCCCGTCCGGTTGGCGAGGAGAAACCCCCGCCGTTCGACGTCGATGGCCATGCCCGTCAGGGTGTTGATGAGCGAAAGGGCGTCCGCGCCCCCCTCCTCGGCCGCCGCGCCGTTTCTTGCGATGTTCTCGCAATTGGGGGAAAGTTTTACGATGAGCGGCGTCTTTTTGAGCGCTCCCTTTGCGACATGGGTGACCTCTTTTACGTCATCGGGACGGATCCCGAACGCCATGCCCCCGCACTTTACGTTGGGGCAGGAGATGTTGAGTTCGATGAAATCGACCAGCCCGTCGAGGCGCGCGCAGATGCGTTCATACTCGTCGAGCGTCTTCCCCGCGACGTTGGCGATGACGCGCGTCTTACCCTTCAGCCAAGCAAGGTCCTGTTCGATGAAGTGCTCCACCCCGGGATTCTGCAAGCCCACGGCGTTGAGGATGACCCCCTGCCGTTCGGCGATGCGGGGCGTGGGATTGCCCGCGCGCGGCTCGAGCGTGAGGCCCTTGGTCGCCACGCCGCCGAGCACGGAGATGTCATAGAGTTCGTCGAATTCGCGGCCGAATCCGAAGGTCCCCGAAGCGGGGATGACGGGGTTTTTGAGCGTCACCCCGCAGACTTGCACGGAAAGATCCATTCTCCCCTCCTCTCAAAGTTTTACGTCGCCGATCGCAAAGACCGGCCCGTCCTTGCAGACGCGGGCATGCGCGCCGTCCGTCCTGTCGCAGACGCAGACGAGGCATGCGCCGATCCCGCACCCCATGCGCTCCTCGAGGGACACATAGGCGGGGATCCCCTTCCCCTCGAGGCACTCCTTTAAGGCGCGCAGCATGGGAAGCGGTCCGCACGAGAACACGACGTCGAACTGTTCCTGCCCGAGGTCGCGTTCAAAGGCCTGCACGGCGTTTCCGCGGAGCCCGAAGCTGCCGTCGTCCGTCGAGATGACGAGCTTCTTCGCGCGGCCGAGCTCGCTCTCCATGCAGAAAGCGGAACGGCTGCGGAACCCCATGTAGGCATAGATGTCCCGGTCGGCATAGGCCCCCATCACCGAGATGAGGGGAAAGATGCCCACGCCCCCGCCGACGAGCGCGATCTTCTTCTCCGCGGGTGCGGCGTAAAACCCGTTCCCGAGCGGAAGCAGCACGGAGATGCGTTCGCCCGCCGCGTATTCCGATGCGAGCGCGCGCGTACCGCGGCCCTTGAGCTGATAGCAGACGGTGATGCGCCTCCCCTCGGCGAGACAGACGGCGATGGGACGGCGGAGCGGAAAGCCCGCGACCCCGATCATGCAGAACTGCCCCGGCCGGACGGCGATCTCCTCCTCCGTCGCAAAGCTCAGCGAGTAGATGTTCTCCGCGATGGGAATATTTTCGAGCACGGTCGCGAGCACTTCACGCATGGTAGCCTCCGATGGCCGCAAGAAGGTCGCGCTTCATGTCGAGAACGGCCGCACGGGCCGCGTCGTAATAGGTCCCTCCCCGCTTGCGGTAGGCGAGAAGAATGCCGCGCGAGTTGTTCACGATGCCGCCGAGCCCGCGGCCGTCAAAGCAGTTTTTGAGCATCTCCGCGCTCCCGCCCTGCGCCCCGTAGCCGGGGATGAGGAAGAAGAGGTGCGGATAGCGCGCCCGGATCCGGGCAGCCTGATCGGGGTGCGTCGCGCCGACGACCGCTCCCATGCGGGAGAAGCCGTATTTCCCGTACTCCGCATCCGACGATGCCACCATGTCCGCCATCGCCTCGTAGACCGTACGTCCGTCGGCGAGGAGAAGGTCCTGCAATTCGCCCGAGGAAGGGTTGCTCGTCTTGACGAGGACAAAGAGGCCGCGGTCGCTGCGCTTTGCCTCTTCCGCAAAGGGGATCAGCCCGTCCGTCCCGAGATAGCCGTTCACGGTCAGAAAATCGCTCGAAAAGCCCTCTCCGAAGGAAGGTTCCGCGAGGAAGGCCTTGGCATAGCGCGAAGCCGTGGCCCCGATGTCGTTGCGCTTGGCGTCGGCGATGACGAAGAGACCCTGCTCCTTTGCGTAGTTCACGGTGCGTGAAAAGGCGGAGAGCCCCCACGGGCCGAGCTCCTCATAATAGGCGATCTGGACCTTAACGGCGGGTACCATGTCCGCAACGGCGTCGATGATATTGCGATTGAAGGTGAAAATTGCCTCGGCGGCGCTCCTTGCGTCCGAAACGGTTGCAAAGAGCGCTTCGGGCAGATATTCGAGTGCGGTGTCGAGCCCCACGCAGGTGGGATTTTCGAGTGCGAGGATCCTGTCGATGAGACGGTCGGTTATCATAAATCATTTCTCCCGATATTTGATCTTGCCGTCCACGACGGTCATCTTGACGCGTCCCGTGACGGTGCGGCCCTTGAAGGGCGTGTTCTTTCCCTTGGAGACAAATTTTGCGGGGTCGACGGTCCACGCCTCGCCGAGGTCGGCAAAGGTGAGGTCGGCGGGCATGCCGACGGCGATCTCCCCGCCTTCGAGGCCGAGGATGCGGGCGGGCGCGGCGCTCATCTTGTCGGCAAGTTCCCCGAGCGTGAGAACGCCCCCCTTCACGAGCATCGTATAGGAGAGCGCAAAGCTCGTCTCGAGCCCGCTGATGCCGAAAGCGGCATAACTGTATTCGACGTTCTTGTCGTCCGCGTGATGGGGCGCATGGTCGGTCACGATGCAATCGATCGTGCCGTCTTTGAGCCCCTCGATGACGGAGAGCCGGTCGCGCTCCTCGCGGAGGGGCGGATTGACCTTGCTGTCGGGGTCGAAGTCGCGGATGGCGGCATCGGTCAGCGTAAAGTAGTGCGGGCAGGTCTCCGCCGTGACCTGTACGCCGCGTGCCTTGGCCTCACGGATGAGCTGCACGCCGCTGTACGTCGAGACGTGGCAGATGTGGACGGGAAGGCCGAGGCTCTCCGCAAGACAGATCTCGCGGGCGATGATGATGTCCTCCGCCGCCCGGATGGAGCCCTTGAGCCCCGTGAGCGTGGAATAGTAGCCCGCATGCACCACGCCGCCGTTTACGAGCGATTCGTCCTCGCAGTGGCAGAGGCATTTGAGCCCGAAGTCGGAGGCATACATCATGGCGTTTGCCATGAGCGAAGTGTTGCGGACGGTCTTTCCGTCCTCGGAGAGCGCCACGACGCCCGCCGCCTTCATGCCGCCGATCGCGGAGAGATTCTCCCCCTTCTGTCCCTCGGTGATGGCGCCGATGGGGTGAACTTTGCAGCGGCCGACTTCCCGCGCGCGCGCTTTGATATAGGTCGCGACGACCTTGTTGTCGATGACGGGCTTGGTGTTCGGCATGCAGCAGATCTGCGTAAATCCGCCCTTCACCGCGGACATGGTACCCGTCTCGATGGTCTCTTTGTTTTCAAAGCCCGGATCACGCAGATGCACGTGCATGTCGATGAGCCCCGGGAATGCGGTGAGCAAGGAGCAGTCGACGACCTGCTCGCCCCGTCCTGCCGCAAGGCCCTCTTCGGCGGGCGCGATCGCGGCGATCTTCCCGCGCTTTACGCGGATGTCGAGTTTCTTCACGCCGTCCTTTGTGACGACGTCCGCACCGTAAAAAATCATAGCGTTTCCTCCGTGAGAAGTGTGAGCATGGCCATGCGCACGGCAAGGCCCGATGTGACCTGTTCTTCGATGGCGCTCTGCGGGCCGTCGATGACGCCCGAGGTGAGCTCCACGCCCCGGTTGACGGGGCCCGGGTGGGTGACGATCGCGCCCTTCTTGGCGTACTTTAAGAGCGCCTCGTCGAGCCCGTAATATTTCGCATATTCGCCGAGGGAAGGGAAGTTCCCCGCCTTCTGGCGTTCGAGCTGGATGCGGAGTCCCATCACGACGTCTGCCCCGTCGAGCGCCTCCTCGCGGGAGGAACAGACCGTGGCCCCGAGTTCGGAGAATGCGGGAGGGAGCAGGGTGCGGGGCGCATAGACAGATACGCTCGCGCCGAGCTTTTTCAGACCGTACAGATTGCTGCGCGCCACGCGGGAATGCAGGATGTCGCCGAGGATGGCGACCTTGAGCCCCCCGATGCTGCCGAACTTTTCCTCCATCGTGAGCATGTCGAGGAGGGCCTGCGAGGGGTGTTCGTTCATGCCGTCGCCCGCGTTGATGACGTGCGCCCCCACCGTCTTTGCGAGAAGGGCGGGCGCGCCGCCGACGGGATGGCGGATGACGATGACGTCGCAGCGGAGGGCGTCGAGCGTCTTTCCCGTGTCCACGAGCGTCTCCCCCTTCCGGACGGACGACGTCGCGACCGAGACGCTCACCGTGTGCGCGCCGAGGAATTTGGCGGCGTATTCGAAGGAAGTGCGGGTGCGCGTCGAGTTCTCATAGAAGAGCGTAGTGACCGACTTCCCCTCGAGTTCCGTTCCGTGCTTGTCTCCCGCCCGGAGCCTGTCCTTCATGCGGTGGGCGAGGGAGAGGATCTCCT
This sequence comes from uncultured Clostridia bacterium, assembly GCA_947627015.1. Classification (GTDB taxonomy): domain Bacteria; phylum Bacillota; class Clostridia; order Christensenellales; family Borkfalkiaceae; genus Gallimonas. The sequence continues at coordinate 45,389 of CANQUL010000004.1, forward strand.
CGATCTCCTCCCGTTCGAGGTCATACAGTCCGAGAATGTCCTTGTGTTTGAGCAAAATGAGCCTCCTTTGTTCCGGACACAAAAAAAGTCCCGCGGCGATGCCGCAAGACCATGAGAAACCGTCTCTGCCCAAAGTGCCTCGTCTTGTCCCCGCTGCGGTACCGCTCTTGAGAACTCTGATTCCGATCGTAGAGTATTATACCATACGGGGAGAAAATTGTAAAGCGAATGGGCGGCCCTCACACGATTTCCGTGAGAGAAAATTTTGTCTTGTCGCAGGAAGTGAGGAAGTACTCGATCCCGCTCTTTTCGAACCGGAGCGGAAAATACCCCGCCCCGTGCAGATGGCCGAATACCACCCTGTCGACACGGTTTTCCTCAAAGAGTTCGGTAAAGAGCGTGTCCTCGCGTTTGAGCCCCGTGGGCGGGAAGTGGATGAGCACGATGAGCGTATCCCCCTCGCGCCGTTCCCGTTCGACGTCCTTGAAGGCGAGCCGCAGACGCTCCGCCTCACGGAGATAGAGCACGTTGTCGTGTTCGGTGAATTCGGCGCTCTGCGGGGTCGTCCAGCCGCGGGAGCCCGCCACGAGGACGTCTCCGATCCGCACGCAGTCGTTTTGCAGAAAATGAAAGCGGGGCGGGGCCATGTCGCGGATACGGGTGATGCCGTTCCACCAGAAGTCATGGTTTCCGCGCACGAGGACCTTTTCTCCGGGAAGATCGCCCAGCCGCGCCACGTCGTACATGCCCTCCTCGAGCTTCATGCCCCACGAGGTGTCGCCGCCGATGAGGACGAGGTCATCCTCGCCCACGCGGGCACGCCAGTCCGAACGGATCTTCTCGAAGTGCCCCTCCCACTCGGGACCGAAGACATTCATGGGCTTGTCCGCCATGCCCGAAAGATGGAGATCGCTGATCGCAAACACTTTCATGCGAACATTATACCACGCTCCGTCCGATTTTGCAAGCGCTTTCGGGAAAAGAACGCTCGGGCGGTGCGGAATGATGTGCCATGCGGCGCGCCCCGGGAAACAGCCCACCGGGCTGTTCCGTTTGCGGGCAGGTACCCGCAAACCTTCGGACTTCGCCGCGCGTGGAAGGGCGCGGCTCGTCCTCGCCTCCACCCTCGACTCCCGTCTCGTCTCCTTCCCATATAAAGCGAGGGCTCCCTCAATGGGTGCCCTCGCTTTATGGAGCGCGAAAATTGCAGTACTTCGCGTATTGACTTCTCGGACTTCGTATCGCTCTTTTGGACGCTCGTGCTCCCGTATCGCCTCCTTCCCATATAAAGCGAGGGCTCCCCGATGGGTGCCCTCGCTTTATGGAGCGCGAAAATTGCAGTACTTCGCGTATTGACTTCTCGGACTTCGTATCGCTCTTTTGGACGCTCGTGCTCCCGTCTCGCCTCCTTCCCATATAAAGCGAGGGCCCCCGATGGGTGCCCTCGCTTTATGGAGCGCGAGACGGGAGTCGAACCCGCCGGAATCAGCTTGGGAAGCTGACGCCATACCGCTAGGCGACTCGCGCAACTGTATCCTTATTATACCCTACAAATCCGGCTTTGTCAAGATTTTTTGTTCCCATTTTTCGGGATGCGGGAGAAAAAGTTCCCCGCCGCCGCAAACCTTCCCTCACCCAACGGGCGGAATCGCCCGAGAATGTGGCCGAAGAAGCCCCACGGGGACGCGAATTCCCGCCCCCGTGTGCCTTTTCCCGAACAAAACCGGGCTGTTCAGCTCTGCGATATGAAGTCCTCGTTCCCGTCGAATTCGATCGTGCAGCTCATGGGAATGGGCAGAATGGCCCGCGAGATCGTCAACTCCAGCTTGTCGCCTTTGCGGATCTCATAGAGCAGGTACTCGAGTTTGATCGTCCGCGTGAATTCCACCGTATGCGTATAGGGCTCGCCGTTCCGTGTCGAATGAAGCGTGGCACGGATGACCGTGTCGGCGACGTCGAGGCGGAGGGCGTCCGCGATCGAACCCGGCTCCACGGACCGCACGATGATCTTCTCCTCGACGTAGACCTTGCCCGTCTCGGGATCATAGACGCCGCGGCTGTCCGCCACCCCGATGGTGATGCCGAGGTTGGCGCAGGCCGCTCCGCGCGCGGTCTTGTCGTTCGTACAGGTGTCGATGATGTTCTGGGCGACGGCGGCGACGAGGTTGGAAGGGATCGCATAGCCGAGGCCGTCCGTGGTGGTATCCCCTTCCCCCGCGTTGGTCATGCCGATGAGCTCGCCTGCGGCGTTAAAGAGTCCGCCGCCCGAGTTGCCCTCGTTGAGTGCGGCGTCCGTGCGGATCTCGGGGACCGTGAGGGTGTCCTTTTCGTCGCTCGAAGAGACACGAATATATTGCAATTCTTTGGAAATGATACCCTCTGTCACGGATATGCCATAGCCCATTGCGTTCCCGATGGCAAAAACGGGCTCGCCCAAAGAGACGGAATCGGAATTGCCGAACACGGCCTCCGCGGCGACCGTCGTATAGCTTTTCGTGTTCGTGAGACGCGCCTCGTCCTCGACCCGCAGGACGGCGATATCGTAGTCCATGACGCCGCCGACATACGTCGCCTTCATCGCGCCGGGGCCGACTTCTCCGCCATAGAGAAAGACGCGGATATCGTCGCTGAACCCGCTGCGGGGCGAAAGCGAACTCGTCGTGTAGAGGACGTGATAGTTCGTGACGATGTAGGCGTCGCCCTCGGCCGTGTCGAGAGAATAGATAATCCCCGAGCCCGCCTGATAATAGGTGGAGAAGTTGGCCTCGATGGTCACGACGGAGCGGAGCGAGGAATGGATTGCGGCCTCGTTGGACGACGCGCCGATGGATTGCAGGAAGGCGGCAAAGTCCCCCGTAAATCCGTCGGCCTTGGCCTCCTCGTAGGCGCGGCGATAGGGTGACGACGGCGTCGTAAGGGAGGCGAGCCAGTCGGCCTCGGAACCCTCTTCCCCGCGCGTGACGGCCGCGTCGTAGGGGAACCGGTCATCGGGCTGCGTGAAGAACATGCAGCCGGAGAGCGTGATGGCAGTGAGCAGCGCCAGAACGGCTGCGATCGCCGAAAATTTCTTTTTCATGGAGTCTCCTGCTCGGCGGCGCTTGCCGCCTCATCCCGGGCAGGCGGCAAGCGCCGCCTCTTCCGGTTATTCTACCTTATTATACCACATCCGGGCCCCGTTTGCAACGGCGGACGGCGAAATTTTTTTCGGGAACGCGAAAAGGGAACGGAAAAATTCCGTTCCCCCTTGGATTCAGAGATCGTCGGCATCCTGTACGGGCGGGTCCGAACGGGTCCCCGTTCCCGTATAGCTGCCGAGGACGTCCTCATCGGAACGCATCGCCGCGCCCCGTTTGAGCGTTCAGGAGCAGTCCTTTTCGCTCTTGTCGCAGCCGCCCTTGCTCTTGGCCTTGCCGTTGGTGCTGTTCTTCGTGCTGTTTTGCGTCTTGTTTGTGGTCTTTTTCATAAATTCTCCTTTTTGAAGGGAAGATGCAGCTCGACTTCACCCTGCGACGCGCCGCACAGCGGACAGATGTTCCAGGCCTCGTTTGCGGTGTGCATGTAGCCGCATTCGCCGCAGATCCACAGCATCGGACGTTCCGCCCGGTAGAGGGAGCCGTCCTTGAACGCCTCATAGAGATACTCGAAGAGGATCCGATGATTGGCCTCCACCTTCGCGATCTTGTCGAATTTGAGCGCGATCTGCTCAAACCCCTCTTCGGATGCGATCCGGCGGAATTCCGGATACAGGTTTTCCGCCTCGTCCTGTTCGTCGATGGCCGCAAACCGCAGATTGTCCTCGATCGTTCCCGCATGAAAGGGAAAACTTGCGTCGATCCGGATATCGTCGCGGCTCCCCGCAAAGCTCAAAAGCGTCTCAAAGAGCACCTTTGCGTGATTGGTCTCGTTCTTTGCGATCGTGCGGATCGTATCGGCAAGGACCTCGTAGCCCTGCTTCATGGCGGCCTTTGCGGTCAGTTGGTACCGCATGCCGGCCTGACATTCTCCCGCGAATGCCCGCGCCAAGTTATGAAATGTCTGTGTCTGGGTAAATTCCATGCTTTGTCCTCCCTACAACGCTAATTTGCGCCGTCCCGCACCGTTCTATTCCGAAAAATTTTGCCATCGACCACCGAAGAAGCGCCGCGGCGGACCTCTTCCCCGCTCTCGCTTGACTTTTTGGGACGGGTGTGGTATCATAGAGAAAAAGGAGGCCGGTATGAAAGCAAAAAAACGGGCGGTGCCCGTATGGATGATCGTCACGGAAGCCGTGCTCGTCGTCCTCTTCCTCTTTCTCACGATCTGGTGGTTCGGGCTGTCCTATCCCGCCTTTGACCGACTTGCAACGCGCGGGGCAGACCTTCCCGGACTCGGGACGGGCATCTCTCCGCAGGGCATCTGCGCCCTCCCCGACGGCTGCGGCTACGACTATGCCATGAGCGGCTATCTCTCGGGGAAGCCCTCCCGCGTGTACCTCATTGCAGAGGACAAGGAGACGGAATTGTTCGTCACCTTTACCAAGGAGGGCAAGCCCATCGAGACGCACTTCGGCGGGGTGACTGCCTCGGAGAACTATCTCTACATCGCAAGCGAATCGGAGATCGTCCGTGCCGCCATCCGGGATGTCGTGAATGCGGAGAACGGCAGCGCGGTGGAGATCACGGACAGCTTTCGGACGGGGCTCGGCAACGCCTTCTGCTATCTCGAAAAGGACCGTCTCTATGCGGGCGAATTTTACCGTCCCGGGAACTACGAGACCGACCCCTCGCACCACCTCGAAGTCGGGGATTCCGTCAACCATGCCTTTGTCTATGAATTTGCCCTCGACGAGCAAAAGACGGGCGGCGTCGCGGACACGGTACCCACCAAAGTGCTCTCCGTGTGCGATCAGGTACAGGGGATCGCCGTGACAAACGACGTCATTCTCCTCTCCTGTTCGTACGGATTGCCCGATTCCTCCCTCAGAGTGTACGACAACAAACTCGGGGAGCAGGCGGACGGGACCGTGACCGTCGGCGGGAAGCAGGTCCCCCTCTATCTCCTCGGCAAAGAGAAGGGCAGCCTGCGCATGCCGTGCATGAGCGAGGAGCTCTTTATCAAGGACGGAACGGTCACCGTGCTCTTCGAATCCATGAGCCTCAAGTACCGCTTTGTCGTCCATTCGCGCATTTCGCAGCTCATCCGGATCCCCCTCGGCGAGCTGAAATCTTCCGTTGCGGGCGGGACGAAATGATCCGCGCGGTGCTCTTTGACCTTGACGGGACGCTGCTCCCGATGGATCAGGACGTCTTTGTCAAGTCGTATTTTTCCGAACTCTGCGCCTTCTGCGCGCCGCACGGCTATGAGCCCGAAGCGCTCGTCCGCGGCATCTGGGAAGGCATGGCCGCCATGACGGCGAACGACGGACGGGCCACCAACGAGGAAGTGTTCCGAAGATCCTTTACGGCGCGCTTCGGAGAACGGAGCGCAGACGACTTTCCCCTCTTCGACCGCTTTTACGAGGGGCCCTTCGGCGCCTGTGCCGCAAGCTGCGGATACACGCCGCGCGCACGGGAGGTCTTGGACATGCTCCATGCGAACGAGGTCAAATGCGTGCTTGCGACCAATCCCGTGTTCCCCCTTTCCGCGCAGAAGATGCGCATGCAATGGGCGGGGATCTCCCCCTCCGACTTCGAATTCGTGACTTCGTACGACGTCTCGCACTTCGCAAAGCCCAATCCCGCGTACTATACCGAGATCCTCGGGCGGCTCGGCCTCGGGCCCGACGAATGCCGCATGGTCGGAAACGACACGGATGAGGACATGGGGGCGGCAAACAGGGCGGGGATCCGCGGATTTCTGCTCACCGACTGTCTCATCGACCGCAGCGGGACCGAGGGAATGTACCCCCGCGGCGGCTACGACGAGCTCGTCCGGTTCCTCCGGGAAGCGATGGCCTGAATTTTTGCATAGGAAAAGGGCAGCGGCTTATCCGCTGCCCTTTCTGCTTTTCGGTTAGCCCTTTTTGTAGGCGTCCTTCCCATAGAGCGCGCTGATGTTGTCCGAATAGCGCTTGGACTGCTCGAATTGGCGAAGTTCCTCCGCATCGGCTGCGCCCCGGATGGCCTCTTTCTGCTCACGGGACAGGCGCGTGGGGACTTCGACGGTGACATGCAGATAGAGATTGCCCGTGCCGTTCCGCGTCCGGATGCCCTTCCCGCGCACGGTAAAGACGGCGTCCGTCTGCGTCCCCTCGGGGATGGTGTACTCGATGGTATCGTCGAGCGTGGGGATCTGCACGGTCCCGCCCAGCGCCGCCGTGTACCACGGGATGGGAAGATCGACATACAGGTCGGCATTCTTGCGGCGGAAGAGCCTGTGCGGCTCCACGCGGAACACGACGATGAGGTCGCCAGGATCTCCGCCCATGGTGCTCGCATGGCCCATGCCGCGCTTGCGGTAGTACGAATTGGTATCCGCCCCCGCGGGAATGTCGAGCGTAACCGTCGTATCGCGGCGGAGGAAGCCCTTGCCGCGGCATTCGGGACACTTGTCGGTCACGATCTTGCCCGAGCCGCCGCATTCGGGACAGGCCCCCACGCGGACGGTGCGGCCGAACATGGTCTCCTGCGAAAAACGGACCTGCCCTTTGCCGCCGCACTTCGAACACGTCTTGAAGGCCGTGCCGTTGCGCGCACCCGTCCCCGAACAGGCCTTGCACGGCTCGTTGCGGGTGTAGGTCACCTCCTTGCGGCAGCCCTTGGCGGCATCCATAAAGGAGAGCGTCATGGTGCGTTCGATGTCCTCGCCGCGCGTGTCGCGCTGGACAGAGGCCCCGCCGCCGAAGCCCTGAAAGATGGAATCGAAGATGTCGCCGAACCCGCCGAATCCGCCAAATCCGGCGCCTCCGGCCCCGCCGGGGCCACCCATGCCCGGATGTGCCTGTTCATAATCGTATGCCGCGCGCTTCTGCTCGTCGGAGAGCACCTCGTTCGCCTCGTTGATCTCCTTGAACCTTTCCGCGGCGAGCGGATCGTTGGGATGCAGGTCGGGATGGTATTGTTTGACGAGCTTTTTATAAGCCGCTTTGATCTCCTCGTCGCTCGCATCTTTCTTCACGCCGAGGACTTCGTAATAGTTTTTCTTATCTGCCATAATTTTACAAATCTTTCCCCGACGGAAATTCCGCGAAGAAGTCCCCTCGGCCGATGTCGGACTACGTACTTCGGGATCCTTCCCTGCGGTCAGGATGACGCGGGGAACCCCTCACCGTCCTACGGGCGGAGCTCCCCTGTGAGGGGCGCCGAGCGAACTTACTGATGGAACTCGTCGCCGGAGGTGTCTCCGCCGTCCTGCTGCCCGCCCGCATTCTGCTGGTAGAGCTTGGCGATGATGGGCTGGATCTTTTTGGAGAGCTCGTCGAACGCCGCGTTGTACTTTTCCTCGTCGTCCGCGTCGAGGTCCTTCTTGGCCTCGTCGGCGGCCGCCTGCAGCGTCTGTTTGTCCTCTTCGGACAGCTTTCCTTCGCTGTCCTTTATGGTCTGCTCGATGGAGAAGATGAGCCCGTCGAGCTTGTTCTTGGCCTCCACCTTGCTCTTGCGCTTCTTGTCCTCCGCGGCGTACTGCTCGGCCTCTTTGACCGCCCGGTTGATCTCATCCTCGGAGAGGTTGGTGGACGACGTGATGGTGATGTCCGTCGACTTGCCCGTCCCGAGGTCCTTGGCCTCGACGTGCACGATGCCGTTCGCATCGACGTCGAAGGTGACTTCGATCTGCGGAATGCCGCGGGGCGCGGGCGC